>CAYVMK010000001.1:0-5689 GCA_964452445.1 uncultured Desulfonema sp.
CGCCTAATCAATCGCAGAATGGACAATCGGGCAATGGGCAAGGGCAAGGGCAATCTGGACAGTCAAGTCAATCGCAGTCAAGTGGGCAATCGGGGCAATTAGGGCAAGCGGGCAATCCGGGTAATTTTGGAGAGGTAAGAGATTATCCTAGTCCCTCGGGGCAAGGGCAAGCAAGTCAAGCGGAGATTAAACAAGCTATAGCCGATACAAAAGTTATGGTAAGTCAAGCAGCGAAGATTGCTAAGTCGTGGGGCAAGTTACCAAGTAACCTTGCAAGGGAGATAGAAGAGATTTTACGTCCTATCGTACCTTGGAAAGAAGTATTAGCAAGGTTTGTGGATGAAGTATCCAAGAATGATTATTGTTGGACTAAACCGAATACAAGGTATGCAGGTACGGGATTTTTCTTGCCGAGTTTGCATGATGAAGAACTAGGGAATATCGCTGTTGCTGTAGATACAAGCGGATCAATCGATGTAGGGCAATTGAATAGGTTTGCAAGCGAACTAACGAGCATTGCGAGTGAATATCAATGTAAGATTGTGGTTTACTATGTGGATTCGATCTTTCAAGGGAAGCAAGAATTCAATGCAGGGGATAAGATTGATCTGCGGCCAATTGGGGGAGGAGGGACAGACTATAGACCGGCATTCGAAGAGATTGAGAAAGATAAGATCAATCCTACATGCATGATTTATTTCACGGATGGTTATTGTAGATACTTCCCTGATAATGCGCCGAGTTATCCGGTATTGTGGTTGCTTAGTAAGCGGAATAGGGGTTTTAAGGCGAAGTTTGGAGAAACGATTGAGATGGTATAGGGGGATAAAGCAATGATAAGAAAAGTAAGAGTGTATTGGAGCGATGTGAAGTTTGCGCAGTATTTAAAGGCAAATAGTTGGACAGGAAAGGTAGAAAAGTACGGGAAAGAGTATTCCGTATTCGTGACGGAAGAAGGTAAGGAATTGGCTTATGTGGTGTATGATAACTTTACACCTGCAAGGAGAATATACATTCCGCGATAAACAATAATACGCTATAGAATAATAGCATCCTTTCGTTTTCTCGCTTGCAATCGCACGCGCACGCGAGGGGTGCAAGAATGGGAATGCAATGAATAGGGGGAATGCGATTATGGGGAGTGGGGAGAGTTCCCCGGTGAGAGTTCAAAGGGTGAGATTGAATTCCCCGTATTGGTTGCATTGCAGTATAATATATCAATAGGAAAAAAGGAGGGAAGGGGAAAATGGATGAAATAGACCGACAGTCAGAGGCAGAAGCAAGGGAAATTATTCTGCAACTCTCAGCGAAAAGATGGGGGCTGAAAAACATTTGCCGGCGGCTGATAGTCTTAGGAATCCCGTCACCGGATGGCAAAATATGGTCATCGGGGATGGTAAAGGAAATCTTGAGGAGGGAAGGGAAATGAAAAGAAAATGGTATCGAGAAATGGCAAGTCGGGTGGATGCATATCATACGTGTGTAAAGACGGGCAATACGTTGTGGGAAGAAAAACATGAAGCAAGGATAGTTGAATTGCTCGATATGCTACCGCACGGGAGCGGGATTGATGGGACAACGGACATTGCCCTTGACAAGTCAAGCGGGGAGAAGTTGATTATCTTGTCAAGTTATCATCATATGAATGATGGTGGATATTATGACGGATGGACGGAGTTTAAGGTGATTGTTACGCCGAGTCTGCAATTTGGGGCAAGGGTGAAAGTGACAGGGAGTTTTCCCCGGAGGTATGCAGATACGAGGGATTATTTGCATGAGGTTTTTGATAGTGCGATAAACGAGGAGGTGGAGTGATGCCTAGAATAATCGAAAAGACGGTTTATCAGTATGAGGAATTGAGTGAAGAGGCGAAGGAAAGGGCAAGGGAGTGGTATCGGGAAGGGGGATTTGATTATGAGTGGTGGGATTTTGTGTTTGAAGATGTCGATCAGGTAGCAAGGTTATTGGGGATTGAGATTGACCGGAAGAGTGTGCCTTTGATGAATGGACAGACAAGGCAAGATCCGGCGATTTATTTCAGCGGGTTTTCAAGTCAAGGGGATGGGGCATGTTTTGAAGGTTATTATGCTTTTAGGCAAGGAGCGTATACAGACGTTAAAGCGCACGCTCCGAAGGATGGGGAGTTACGGGCGATTGCAAGGGATTTGAATATCATTCAAAGGAGGAGTTTTTATAGATTAAGCGCAAGGGTGCGACATACGGGGCATTATAATCATGAATTTTCAACTACTATTGAAGTAGAGAATGCAGAGGATTCAAGTTATAACGTATCAAGGGAAGAAGAAAGGGGGATTATTGATTGTCTTAGAGCGTTTATGAGGTGGATTTACAAAAGTTTGCAAGAAGCATGGGATTGGTTGAATTCTGATGAGCAAGTAGAGGAGAGTATTAAGGCGAATGAATATGAATTTGATGAAGAGGGGAGAAGGGTATAAGGGTAAATAATAATACGTTAATGGGAAAGGAGAATGATTATGTCGCAATACTTTGGAGAAGTGACGGGAAAGGCAAGAACAACAGCAACACGATTAGGAAGCAAAAACAGCGGCATTAGTGGGCATATTCGCGGGTGGGATATTGGGGGTAAGGTGATTGTTGAATGGAATGAAGAAAGGCAGGAAGATGTTGTTACGATCTATTTAACCGGCGGGAGTAATGGAGGCAAAAGTAAATGTTTAGGAACGTTCACGAGGAAGGATTTGGAATAAAAGGGAATGAGAAAAGAAAGGAGAACACGTTAATGGATACTATCACACAGAAGGTTATTGACTTTCCGAGTCCGAAGGTTATTAAGTTGACATTGGGGGGGATTGATGTCACGTTGACGCGGGGGATGGATGGCGCATTGAGGATTGATGTGCGCGGGGAGAATGGGTGGAGGGATGTCGGGGGGAGGGTAGAGGCAGAGTTGTTGAGGAAGTTGATTTTCCCCGAGGAGAGTGAAAGTGAAGTGATGAAGTTAGAGAGGGTTTCAACGGCGATGTTCAATGCGTTGATTGACGTGTTGACGTATTGCGCGAAAGCGGAGACGGAGAATCAGAGAGATGCAATGAAGGGTGCGAGGGATGCGTTGAAGGGTTGGGTGAGCTTGAAAGCGAAGGGGGAAAGGGGATGATTAGATTGCAGATAAGGCAATACATTTACAGGGGAAAGGAGGGGTATTTGGTTTGTGGTAATATGAATGAGCGAAAGACTAGCATCTTTTTCAAGGAAAAGGGGCAAGCGAAAACGTTTGTTCAAGCGATGAAAGAAGGGAAAGACTCCGAAACAACGTTGAAGGAAATATGGGGGATAGGGCGTAAGGGATTGAAATCCCCGGAGAAAGTGCAAGGGATAAAATAATTGAGAAAATTGCATTTTTTTCCTTGACAAGAAAATGGGTAGGGGGTATAGGTAGAGGCGTGTAAGGGATACGTAGAGTTTGATTAGTAGGGGCGTACTGGATTACTAACCTGAGAACAAGGAGGGCGCGGGATGAAGTAGAATAAAACATCATTGGGGCGGGTTTGATGAGGATGGAGGTTAGTATTACCAAGTGGGCGACTCAGCGCGGAAGGATCAAACCCGCTTCACAAGGATGCTTTATTCGAATAATAGTAGATTAATAGATAATAGAAGGAGCAGGTCATGGTGGAGAACGGGTATAAATCATTCACAGTCAAGCGATTGCCGGAGGGATTGCATAGGAGATTGAAGGCGCTCGCGGCGATTCGGGGAGTCAATATTGAAGAGATGATAAGCGCGGTGATTGAAAGGGGATTGGGGCAAGTTGAAAGAGAGAATCAAAGGGAGATAGTGAGTAAGGGGGAGAGAGGGGAATAGACTCTTTCCCTTTTTTGTTTGCATTTCTTCATTTGCGGGGATCTATCAATGAAGGAATATAAATGTGAAAAAGCGGCAAGGTGCGCGGTGAAGGATTGTTATCATAAGGAGAGGCATGTTTATATGCCGGAGTGTAAAACACCTTGTCATTTAGCCGGGGGGAGAGCGGGGAGTATTTGTTTGATTGAGGGTGCGAGAAAAACGAAGGTTAAAAAGGAGAGGTGATAATGTATAATTTCGATAATCAACTGTTGTCGGATTTCGCTAAGTGTGAAGCGGCAGGGGTTGTGAAACATGTATTAGGGTATAGTGGGAAAGGCGCGAAGATAGCTGCGGATATCGGGAGTGCGTTTCACACTGCAATGGAGAAGCATTTTCAGGGATATCCGGGGCAGAGGGTGTTGGAGATATTCGAGGAGGAGTATGGGAAGATATTTCCCCCTGGGATATTTCCAGAGGAGCAGAGGTTTGAGAAGGTCAATTTGATGAAGATATTGGAAAGGTTTGTGGTAATAAGGGGGATTGATAAGTGGCCTTTTCAGGTATTGGAAACGGAGAAGGTGAAGGGGTATCCAGTGGATGATAAGGGAGAGTATGTATTTTGGGCGAAGAGGGATATGTTGGTGAGAGAAACACGGAGTAATTTGATTCTCCCACTGGATCATAAGACGAGTAAGAAGTTGAATGAGTGGTTTTCGAAAAGGTTTGAGTTGACGAGTCAGATGAGCGGGTATTGTTGGCTTACCTCAGTCGAATTTGGGCAATGGATCGCGAAGGCGTATGTGAATGGGATTGAGTTGGCGAAGTTGCCGAGTAGCTTGGGGAAGTGTAAGTTACATGCAACAACGTATAATAAGTGTGGGATTGAGCATGCGGTGTTTACGTTGTATCAGTTTTTGAGAACGCCGGAGCAATTGGAGAAGTGGAGGCAGGATGCATTGATAATGGCGAAGAGAACGGAGTTTTTGGCGAAGGCGTATCCAGGGATTGAGTATTTACCGTTTGTGACAAAGACGGGCGCGTTCAATGAGAGTTGTAGGTTTTGCGAGTTTGCGGGATGGTGTGCGACGAATTGGGTGAAAGAGAAGGTGGAGGAGTATTGCGTTTGGGAACCGTGGGAACCGTGGAGGGAAGGGGAGTTGATTGTACCGGGGAAGGGAAGGGAGAGGTTGATGGGGGCGTTGAGTCAGCCGGAGTATCAGGCACAGTATGCAAGTGCGGTGGCGACGATTAAAGAGGAAGCGCAAAGAGGGGTGGTGAATAATGCGCCGGTATTTAATCCCGCTGCGGTGTTTGTGGGGGAGAGGGAGACAAAGGATACGTTGATAGAGAGTGTGTTGCCGACGAGTGAACATGAGGAGATATTGAGGAGAGCGTGGGCGAAGGCGGGGGTTGAGAAGAGGTGATATAAAGAGATCGCGCCGGGAAGTGCGGAGTGGATGGAGTATTGGCGGGATAATCCGGGGAAGCAAGAGGAGATGTTGCGATGGAAATCTACATTCGCGAAAAAGGGGTAATGCGGCAGGTGACGGATGATTATAGGTTGAGGATTAGCGTGTGGAGGTTAATCTATATAATATACGGGATCGCGATTGGGGCGGGGATGGTGTTGTTTGCAAGATAACGTGTTATAGAATAAAAAGGGGGAAGGGATGATTACAGCGGAGATGTTTTTGGGGATGATGGAGGGGGCGGAGGAGCAGATTCAAGGGGTAGCGAAGAAGCTGAAGGAAGATACAACGATGAGCAGGGAGAAGAGGTTGTACGGGATTTTTATGTTGGGGAGACTGCTTCATGCCTTAGATGAAACGTATGCGGATTTATCGCCGGGGGATTTGATAGTGGT
>CAYVMK010000001.1:5789-28123 GCA_964452445.1 uncultured Desulfonema sp.
GTTGATGTTATAGTAAGGGGGGAGACTGAGAAGGCGATTTTGCTTTCGACGGGGGAGCAGGACTATTGGGTGCCAAAGAGCGTAATGCTCGAATGGCCGGAGACGGGGGATGAAGGGACAGCATTAATTGCAGAATGGTTCTGCGAGAAAGAGGGGATTGCATAGTGAATAGAGTACCATTGCATATTTTGTTAATGGGAGAATCAGGTGCAGGAAAGGATACATTTGCAGCGACTTTTCCCCCGCCTAGATTAGTGTGGCATTTGGACGGGTTCGGGCAGGAGATGCCGTACATGGCGAATAAGTTGCTTGCGACA
Organism: uncultured Desulfonema sp.; assembly: GCA_964452445.1. Taxonomy (GTDB): domain Bacteria; phylum Desulfobacterota; class Desulfobacteria; order Desulfobacterales; family RPRI01; genus RPRI01. The sequence continues at coordinate 6,107 of CAYVMK010000001.1, forward strand.
CCAGGGAATCAGTTTGGGCAAGCGCAGCAAATTGGAGAGTTGCAAAATTGGGTGATTAGTCAGAATATGAGCGTGCCATTGAGGGATGTGGTGGACGCACAAGGGGGGTTTACGAGGATTGAATATTACTCTTCAGACAATCCAAAGTTCCCCAATGTGAGTGAAACGCTTGAATTGAGAATGAGCATGTTCGCGAAGGAGCAAGCAAACTGGAAGACGTTGATATGCGGGAGTTTGAGCAGTGCGGCGCTCGAATCAAGATTGATGGAGCAGTGGATTCTCAATCCGAGCTACAAAGATCCAAGGAAATGGTACGGCGCGGCAACGGAGTATGTAGAGAGATTGGTGAGTATGCAAAAGGCGTTGACATGTAATGTGATCTTTATATGTCACGTGAATAGAGAGAAAGATGATGTCGGGGGGGAGTTTTTGTTCGGGCCGGATTTGCCCGGTAGACTATCGTATAGCGCCGGGAGATATTTCAATGAGATGTATAGGGTTTGGATTCATAGAAATCCGCAAACGGGGGAGGCAAATAGGGTAGTGCAAACGGATGGTGATGGGAGATTTCAGTGTAAGACTCATATCAATGCGCCGAATCCGTGTTACCCTAGTTACGAAGCTCTTTGGGCGAATTGGAGATAAAATAAACAATAAAGCGCGTCGAGCGAGTAAAACGAAAGGAGGTGACACAGAGAGCGAGAGCGATTGATTGAGTGATTGGGTTAAAGTGGAGTAGTTAAATATTAACACACTATAGAACGGAGATTGAACATGGTAGAACAGAACAACGATTTCTTTCCTTGGGGAGACATACCGGATTCGAATCTTTTTCCATCGGGGATTTTCAGGATGAGAGTGGAAAATCTCGAAGACGGTGAAGCGGCAACGAGCGGGAACCGGATGATCCGGGGGCATTTCGTGTGCAAGGAGCCAGCGGAGTACGTCGGTGTGAGCCACTTTGAGAATTACGTCGTCGGGAATGAGGCGAATCCGAAGGGGATTAATCCTAATACGATGGGCGCGGTTGCGCTGAAGAAGATGTTGACAAAAGCAGCGGTGCCACAGGCGAATTCCTTTGCGCAGATTTTGGCAAGTGCGAAGGGAGCAGAGATGTTGGTGAAGATGGTGCATCAGACACCGACAAAGGGGGAGAGGAAGGGGATTCCGCAGAATCGCGTGGTGGAGTATTACAGGTTGGGAGAAGCGGTTGTCGGGATCGAGCAAGGGGGAGCGCCGGGGATGGCAGCGGCAGCGGGAATGACACCTCCGCCCGTTGCGCCGGGGTTGACCATGCCGAATACAATGACACCTCCCGCGCCGGTACAGAATAACGTGCCGGTGATGCCGAGTGTGCAGAGTGTGCAGAGTGCGCCCGTTATTCCTGCGACACCTGCCGCGCCCGTTGCCCCGGTTGCTCCTGTAGCACCCGTAGCTGCACCCGCTGAACCTTCTTATAAGGAAGGGGATGTAGTGAATGGGCACAGGTTGACGAATGGTCAATGGGTACCGATTCCGGTAGGTGCGCCCGTCGCGCCACCCGTTGCACCCGCGCCGGTAGCTCCTCCGGTTGCTCCTGCACCCGCTGCGGCGAACGTGCCTCAGATGATGTGTACGATCTGTCAGCAAATGGTGCCGGTCAATCAGTTTCAGGCACATATTCAGGCACACGCACAGCAAGGGAAGTAGGGAATGAAAGTGCGCCAATTCGCTTGAAACCGTTTTCGTAACGGGCCTTTTCAAAAGTGTGAGCGAGGCGGCGCACTTCATTAAATAATAACGCACTATAGGAAGGAGGATTAAATGGAGGAATTTAAACCAACAGGGGGCGTGAATTATGCAGCGGATACTCCGGTGAATGTGGGTCAACCCGCAGAACTCCCCCTTGATATCCGTGCGAGTCTGGAAGTCGCGAAGGTGACGATGGATCAGACCGTGCTAGGATTGATCCAGCTTGAGACGCAAGTGAAGCAGTTGAGGCAGTTTCACCAGATCGAGAACGATGTGCAAAAGTCGCAAACGGAGCAAATATTGCTTACGTGCAAGAAGGGCGTGGAGAGCTTGGAGGGACTGAGGCATAAATATGTCGATTTCCCGACAAAAGTGGTGGATCTGACAAATGCGTTTTTCAAGCCGGTGAGGGATGGGTTTCAGCAAACGAAAGATCACGCGGAGAAGTTGCTCGCGAAGAGGAAGGAGGCGGAGACGCAAGCGGCGCAGAGAGCGCAAGAGAATGTGCAGACACACGTTGTTACAGGTGGAGGGGAAAGTGTTGTTCCGGTGGAGCAGAATATCCCCCTTCCTGGCAATGTAGTGTTGAGTACGCGAGGTGCGGGGGGAGTAAGGCAAGCGAGTGATAAGCAGATTGAGGTGAAGGTGGTTGATCTGCAAGCCTTTCTCAAAGCGTGTACGAGCAAGAATGAGAGGTTGATTTGGCTCAGTCAGCGAGCGGGAGAGTTTGTGGATATTCGGACTGAGAAGTTGAAGATGTATATCCTGCAACAACACAAGAGGAAGATTCCGGGGTTGGAAATTACGGAAGTGGAATAGGAGGTGTGAGGTGGGATTGACAGGGATGTACGCGAATTTGAAGGCGCTCGTTGCAGAAGTAGAAAGAGACGTTGAAAAAGCGTCGAAGGGCAATAACGCGGCAAGAACGCGGGTGAGGTTGAGGATGCAGCATGCTAAGACACTCGCACAGGAGATCAGGAACGAAATTTCAAACATGAGAAAAGAAAAAGAAAGGAGCAAGTGATTATGGCAACAAAAGCAGCAGCAGCAAAGGGAAAAGTGGCAGCGGTGGAAGTGGGCGCAATCGTGATCGATGAAAACATTCCTCTTCCGGTGGTGTCGAGAGGGAATGCAAAGTGGCCGTTGGAGGGGATGAAGGTCGGGCAGAGTTTCTTCGTGGTCGCGGAGAAGGAAGAAGACAGGAAGAAGCTGAAGTTGAACATCGCAGGGAGTGCGAGGAGAGTGAAGAAGAATACCGGAGCGGAGTTTGCGGTGTTGGAGAGAAGCGCGAGCGAGGAGCCGGGGAAGAAAGCCGGGGTGAGGTGTTGGAAGGTGAAGGATGGGGCAGTGCAAGCGCCCGTTACGAATGCGCCCGAAGCACCCGCGCCGCAGAATACGCAAACCGCACCCGTGCAGAGTGCACCAAGTGCGCCGCCGCTTCCTGGGATGGATGCGTTCATTCCTGCCGGGAAGAAGTAGAGTAGGTTAAGCGAGCGCATACGGCGATGTCGCGAAAGCGTAAATCGAACCGGGGGATGGAGGGAGATAATCCTACCCCCGGTTTTGTTTTGGAGAGGGAGACATTCTATAACGAAGTAATAGATAAACCGCAGAATTCGCTTTTGTATATTTGGGGGTGTAGGAAATTTGGGAGTAACATTTGGAATAGGAGGAATATTACAATTTGTATGCGAATGGGGTGTAGTTGTGCGGAGTTTGAAAAGAGGGTGGAGGAAATGAGGAGGGGGAGAGTAAAAGGGGCGTGGGAGAGGATGATGGAGGGGATTGAGGGGTGTTTGAGGGAATTGGGGTGGAGATTGGGTGAGTAAATACGGGCACTATGAAACCATTTGAATCAGAACATTTTATACCCATCGAAGAGTGTGATTTTTGCCCGTATTTCTTGGATCGCCTACTCCAGTGCGGGTTTGACGAGACACGACATGATCCAGGAGAGGCCGAGTGTTTCACAATCCCGGTGATTTATTTGCTTGCGTAAATATAAACACTACCGACGTAAAGGCAACAAATGACACCATCTAATAACACGTTATACAAACACGTTCCATCCGAAGGTCCGTTGAATGCGCGGATTGTTATCCTTGCAGAATCCCCCTGGATCAATGAAGCGGAGGCGGGGAGGCCGTTGTATGGAGCGAGCGGGAATTTGCTCAAAAGGTGGTGGGCAGAGCCGGAGCTGATGTTGAATAGGGGGGAGATGAGGATTATGAATCTCTTCCCTTGGAGACCGCCGACTAGGGAGATTACCAGTGTGCCGGTGGATAAGATTATAAAGGCGATTGAGGGGATTCATATCAGGCTCGCGAAGTTGAGCGATCCGTATGTGATTGTGCCGATGGGGAATTATGCTACGTATGCATTGACAGGCAAAGGGAAGGTGAAGGCGCAGATCAGGAATGCTTTCTCGTTGAGTAATATGCACACGAGCGAGGCAGAGAAAAAAGCGGGGATAACTCAACTGCGCGGGTCGATTTATTCGTATCGGGATTTAAATGGGAGAGTGATTAAGGTTATTCCCACAATCCATCCGGCAGCAGTGTTGCAAATGCCGAAGTGGGAGAAGAGGAGTGTGGTTGATTGGAGGAGGATAAAACATGAAGCACAATTCCGTGAAATTAGAGAAACGCCGCGCTACCATACGATCAATCCGACGAAGGAGCAGGTTGAGGAGTTTTGTCAGTGCGTTTATGCGACGAGAGGGAATTGTCGAATGGCAGTTGATATCGAAACTTGGGGGAATACTTTGTCTTGCGTCGGTTTCGCAACGTCGAGCAATCAATCAATTACAATACCCACAAATGGAGCAATGTCGTGGACGTTGCCGTATGTAAAATGGCTATGTGAGTGTGAAGCAGAAAAGATATTATGCAATGGGGGGTATGATGGGTATTGGTTGGATGCAGAGGGGGTGAAAGTACACGATTGGTTGCAAGTGAGGGGGATACAACTACGTAATTATTGGCGCGATGTGCAATCGATGCACCATGCACTTGATCCAGCAGAGAATCATTCGCTTGATTTTCTTGCATCTATTTATTGCCCATATTATGTCTATTGGAAAGATGAAGCAAAGGATGCAGAGGAGATTGTGAAGTATGCGAGGGATTTGGATTCCCTTTACGTATATAATGGATTGGATTGTTGTTATACGCATGAGTTGGATGGGATATTGGAAGGGGAGCTAAGAAAAGCGGGGATGTGGGATTTTTACCTCAGACATTATGCGTGTATGTTTGAGCCTCTTTTGCGGACAAGCAGATGGGGAATAAAGGTAGATGTAGAGAAGCAAAAAGAGGAAGCGAGGAAGCTGAAGAAGGAGTTGAATAGGATACATGAGGAGTTGAATAAACTGGCAGGAGAGGAATTGTTTGCAGAGGAGGAGAGGGTTGATTATAGGGAGGTTACAAAGGAGGAGTTGCTTGGATTGCTTAAAGCGGAATTAACGTATACTGGCGAGTGGCCGCCACCGGGGAAGTATATCAATAAAGAAGCTCGCGAGCAATTAAAGCAAGCGGGATTGGTATATATGATAAATGGCGAACACGCCGGTCAAATCAGATTCAAGGTGAAGAAGACGAAGAAAGACTTCAGCACGGATAAGTTGTTGAAGTTTTTTAATGTCAAATTGGGCTTGCCGAAGATGTTTGTAGTAAGGAAGAGAAAAGGGGGAGGGAAGGAGAGGACGGAGAGTCTGGATGAAGCAACGATTAGGAAGTTGATGATTAAGCATTCGAAGGCGGTTGAGCCAGGAAAATTGTTGCTTGAGTACAGGGAGAAGAAGAAGGAGTATGACGATATGAAAGGCGTGCATGATGCCGATGGTCGCGTGAGGTGTAGTTATACAATGAATACGCGAGCGGGGAGGTTAGCAAGCAGAAAAAACCCGCGTAGAACGGGGAGAAATTTGCAGAATTTGAAGAGGGGGTGATATGAAAACACCTGTCGTACAATTATGGGTTTTTGATCTTCCTTGGAAAATGCAGACTGTTATGATTCAAGGGATGCGTGCCCCTGACACACATTTTTGCATTAACACGAAAATAGTTTCAAGGTGGATAAGATCAATCGTATTAAACAATGCGGATAAAAATCATTCTTTTATGTGCCGACGTAAAAGGTTGCCTAAATGGGAAAAATTAGAAAATGAATTAAACTATTGTAGTGTGCATTTCTTCACCCATTTTCTTTATGCTTTAGAGATTATTGGTTATAAACACCCGGAAGAAGATAAACGTACTATCGCAATGGGGTATTATGAGAATCTAGTTAACTCAATGTCGCATTTAAATATTGAAACGGAGAAGGAACTAGACCTTCGTTTAGCTGATATGGAAGACGTACCGCTTTTATTTGAGCTTTTTAGAGCAGAGTTCGAGCAAAAAGAAAGAACACGTTTACAAGAAGAGTTCGAGCAGAAATTGCGTGAACAAGCAGAGGAGCAACGAAAGAAGCTTGTTCAACAATGTAAAGCGCCTGACTCTTATATCAGAAGATGAAAAGGGGGCGATTAACGAAATGCGCGATTCATTTGATATCGAGCTAAGAGCAGAGGAGAGCTTTGCGGATTATCAAGTGACGGAGAGGACGGTAAATGAGAGTCCGTATAAGATGTTTGTGGAAGGGTATAAAAGGGGTGCAAGGGAGATGAAGGAGTTTTTTGAGGAGAGGGGGATTGGGAGGGATGCGCCTTGAAATTCGAGATACTTGGAGATTTTACCATCCAGAACATTTAAGAGCTTACTGCATTGAAAATGGTTTAGACCCCTCTCGGCCTTATACGGTAACGGATTTAATAGAAGGGGGAGTTTTGATCGAACAAAAAGACGTTGATCTAGGGGGATTTGAATATGAAGTTGAGACGAACAAATGATCTCCGTAGTTCGGTTGCGATTGTCTCATTCAAGAATCAACATTTCTTCCTGAGTAATTTCTTTACCTGCAACATCGAATGGCAAGGGAAGAAGTATAAAACGGTGGAGCATTTGTATCAGGCGAGTAAAGCGTGTAATGAGAAGGATCATGAATTGGTGAGGAATGCCCCAAGTCCAAAGGAGGCGAAGCAATTTGGGAGGATGATAAAGTGTAGACCGGATTGGGAGGGGATTAAGATTGAGGTGATGCGAAATGCCTTGATGATGAAGTTTGTGGATGAGAAGTTGAGCGCGAGGTTGATTGGGACGAATAACGCGCCGTTGATTGAGGGCAATATGTGGCATGATAACTTTTGGGGGCAGTGTTGGTGCGCAAGGTGTCACGATGACGGATCGAGGGATAGGGCGATTAATATGCTAGGGGCATTATTGATGGAGGTGAGGTTTAAGTTACAGGGGAGGGGGAGATGATGAAAATCGATTGGGATGATGTAGAGGCGTGCGAATTTTTCCCTGATCCAACGATGGAGTGTCCAGTTTGTGACTGCGGGAGTGATATCAGCGGGACGTTTGTTTGTACTAAGAGGTACAGTAAAACGTGTGAGTGGGCGATTTTGGAGAGGGCGAAGAGATGTCGAGCATAAGAGAAACCTTCCTCCCCGATGATGGGTGTGTATTTATACGTTGTGATATGAGCCAGATCGAGAGTCGCATGTGTTATATGTATTGCGGCACGGAGAGGTTGATTGATCTAGCGAATCGCACGCCGGATACCTATGATGCGCATACGGATAATGCGAGTATGATATTTGGGAAACCGCATAATGCGATTAGTAAAGATGAAAGATATCTAGGGAAGAAAACGACGCATGGAGCGCAGCGGGGGTTGCAGGGGAATAAGTTAAGTGAGTCGATCTTGAAGGATACAGAGGGGAAGTTATTCCTGCATCCAAGAAAATGCGATAGTTTGCTAGAAGGGTATCATAATGCAATATGGGAAGTGCGGCAGATATTCTTCCCTTGGGTGGAGCAGAGGGTGAGGGATGAGAGGGTGTTGGTGAATTCGTGGGGGAGGAGATTGGATCTGAGGTATAGGAGGATTGATGCTGATTTGTACCGGGAAGCGTATTCATATTATATGCAATGTTGCGATGAAGAAACAGAAGTATTAACGCCGGAGGGGTTTGTTTCTTTTCCACAATTACATGAAGGACAAAAAATTGCGGTGTATATCGATGAAGAGATATTCTTTGAAGTGCCTTCGAAAATTAACCGACAAAGATATGTTGGAAAGATGGTTAGCTTTGAAGGTACGAGAACGTCGCAGTTAGTTACACCAAACCATCGTGTGTTGTATGTTACGAATGATATACCTAAAATAACCGAAGCAGAAATATTGTTGACATATAAAAGGCCGCAATTTATCACAAGCGGCATATGTCTCGATGGTGAGATTGATTTCAATTCGGCTGAGATTGCGTTAATTGCGGCGATTCAAGCTGACGGGAGCATTCACGGGAATGCATTAACATGGCATTTTAGTAAAGCAAGAAAAGTGGCGAGGTTGTCATGGGCGCTTGAAACTATTGGAATCAAACACAGTAAAACACCGCAAAAAGATGGCACGGTTTGTTTTTATGTTCACACTGATTTGGTTAAGCCTTATACCGCTTTTTTAGACAACAAAAAATATTGCGCACGGGTGTTGGATTTAAGTTATACGACGCGACTACGTTTGATTAATGAATTAATACATTGGGATGGATCGAGCGTAAAAGCGAAGAGTGTTGGTGGTTTTTGGTATGATAGCACGATTAAACAAAATGTTGATTGGATACAGGCAGCAGCGGCGTTGACTGGTTTTAGAACATCGCAAACAATTGCAAGTAAAAAAGTGGGAAAACATAATGCAGTACATCGCGTTTATTTAGTACCTCAACAGTATTCTATTCCATCGAAGATAAAAGAAGTAGATTATGATGGTATGGTTTACTGTCCTACGGTGTCTACTGGATTATTTTTAACTCGAAGACACGGAAAGATTTGTATTACCGGGAATAGTGAAAATGCCGACTGGACGAATCAATATCTATTCATACCGACGAGTTATTATATGCTTGGGAAGTATGGTAGGCCATGCGCGGCGCAAGTGCATGATGAAGTAATTGTGAGTGTGCCATTGTTGGGCGCGTATGATGCAGCGAAGTTTATGGTGAGGAGTGCGGAGCAAACGAGGATGATACCGAGTGCGCAAGGGGGATGGAATGCGTTGAAGGTGCCAGCGGAGGTTATAGTAGGGAGGAGTTGGGGGGATAAAAAGGGGTGTGAGTTTAAGAGGCTACCGGGGGAGAGTGATTTTTATCATGAGTTGTGGAAGGGGGGGTTTTTTGAGAATGGGAACTAAAACGCAACGGAGAATTGAAAAGTTGGAGAGGAAGTTGAAAGAGCAAAAAGGCGAGGATGGGATGAAGGGGAGGAAGATTAAAATGGAATTGGAGAGATTGAAGGGGAGGAAGAATGAGTAAGATAATCCACTTTCGACCAATCGGATTCGGGAGATTAACATGGTGCGGGAAGGAGAGCGAGGAGGTGACGGGGGTAAGGACAAGGGTAACGTGTTTGAGTTGTAGGAGGGTGTTAAAGAGGATTCCGAGTCAATGGGCGGTGAATAATCAGAAAAGGGAGGGAGTGAAGTATGGGAAATAAAGTAGATATATTAGGGAAAGATGACAAAGTAAGAAAATTGATGGCGCGATTAACGCCGGATCAACTTGCGTTTGCAAAGAATGTCGCGTTGACAAGTGCGCAGAACAAGATATTCACGCAACAATTGGGAGATTTACAGTCGAATTATGATGAATTATGGAAGGTGTTGATTGTGATTCTGCACGCACAACCGGATAATACCCTTCGAATCCACAATAGTCAATTTCTCCGGTTTAAGCATGAATATCGAATTGACCGGAGTTTTGATGAGGAGAGACAAGAGGTAGTATTAAGATTACTCACTGTGCATGATCCAATGCCGGAGAATGAGAAAGAATAGGAGAGTTACGAATCTCGTGTTGAAAGGAAATTCACAGTGTATTCGATACTCAATGAGACGGTCAATTTCTTCCGTTTATATCGGCACATTTGCGGGAAAAGTGAAGTGCCGGATATGTATAACTTTTGGGCAGCGGTGAGTTTGATTAGCGCGTGTGTGGAGAATAGGGTGTATTATCAGAAGTTCAAGCATGAATTATTATTCCCGAATTTGTATATCATGTTCGTCGGGCCGAGCGGATTGGGGAAGGGAACGGCAATTAGTAATATTGTAAGACTAAGCGAGTTTGGGACAAAGATTAATAAGTTTAGAGGAAAGGTGACTGCGGCGCATTTGACAGATCATTTGGGGAAACCACAACAAGATGAATGGGGGAATCAGTTTTACGCGAATCCTAAGTTGTGGTTGATAATGGATGAGTTGCAAAATGATGTATCCTCCAATCCGAAAATGGTGGAAGAGTTTATTTACATGATGACGGAATTATACACTGCAAGTAATTATACTATCCAAACAGGAACGCGAACAAGCGGGAAGGTGGATATCAAGCAACCCATCATCAACTGGCTCGCCGGGGTTACTGAAGATGATCTAAGGCAGATTTTATCCGCGAGGTTGATTAAGAATGGGTTTGTGGCGCGGATTTGCTTCATATTCGGGAATTATGATTTCGAGAAGAGATTTCCCAGGATTATATATCCGCATGATTATGATGATGTGTTTAAGCATCTTTGTTTGCGATTGTGGATGTTACAAAGAACACAAGGGGCATTTGCGATCACTGAAACTGCGGAAGCGGAGATTGATAAGTGGTACATGACGAGACCTGCGCCAGAGGAAGAGTTGCTGTTTCCAACATGGAAAAGACACCATGATTTATTGTTGAAGTTTGCAATGATTTTGTGCCTTGCAGATGGGGGGCCGCTAATTATTCAACATGCGCATATTGTACAAGCGAAACAGATGGTAACGAAAGTGTATTCGTTTAGTGAGTTGCTTGTGCAGATAGGAAGTGAGAGTTTTAATACGCGAGCGATTAATGAAGTCGCGAAGTATGTAAGGAATAAAGGCGAGGTGTCATTGATGACGCTTAGTAGATATTTTAAGAAGATGCGGGGAATGGGGGGGAAGCAGGTTAGACAGGCGTTGATTGACCTTGAGGCGGATGGACAAATAAAGTTGATTAGAATGTCAGGGGGAGAAGTGAAGTACAAGTGGATAACGTAAAAAAATTTGCCCTTCTTACATACATGATATCCTGTAGGAAGGGCAGTTTTATTACGTAGTGGTTACTACTGTTGTTCAGGTTGCCCAGTTGTTGTGTAAAATTCCATCGCTTCTTCTGAGGGGGATTCCCTCATAAACTCGCTTGCTGCGGACATTTCGGCAATTTTACGCAGAGAGATCGCAAACCTACCAGATCGAACACCTTCATTCAATCCCTTCGTTAGACCAGAAATCAATTCAGCATTTGTGAGGAGTTTAGCGAAGGCGACGGGGGAGAGCATGATTGCCGCGCCACCGACGAGTCCGCCGAATTTCACTTCGGGTGAGTCCGCTGCAAAGACAGTTGTGATCCCGCCGATGAGTGCGCTTGCTTGAGCCATTTGGATAAAGACGGATTTCTCTTTTGGGTTACGCTGCAATACACTAAGGGTTGTCATTAACTCTTTAATCTTATCAAGTTGTTGAGGTCCGCCGAAAACGAGATCGAAGAATTCAGGGACTTCTTTGTTCTGTTCGATGAAAGAGAGGAATTTAGATGGTTCGAATCTTCCGGTTGCTTCATCGATAGTGCGGGTTATAAGACGATAACGTAAAGGACGAAGGAATGTTCGCTCGAATTCCTGTTGCGCTTGTGCGCTGGTATATCGACCGGCAGACTGACCGGCTTGAGCGAGGTTTTGGCTTAGTACATTTTGCAGTGATTGCCCGATGCGAGGAGTGGCTGCGGAGAAGTTGAGAGCGTCGCGAACGGAGATAAGACGGTCGTATACTTCCCTAACGGGCGAACTACCATCACCGAGAAGGGAGAGAGCTTTCGTGGGGGAGTTTTCGAGAGTTTTACGGAGTCCTTTGATTGCGGCATTTCGCATGAAATAGACTTCCTTTTTGAAGAATTCATCTGCAACGGAGTGGAGTTGATTGAGGGTTGGATCGCTGCGGATTATACGCATGAATTCACCTTCAATCTCCCCGCCGAGCCGATTGATTACACCGTTATGTTGATCGAGTCCGTCTTTCCAGTGGGAGTTGATTGTCTTGATGATTTGGTTTACATCCTTCGCAGGGAGGGTTGACCATTCCTTTGCAAGTTCCTGCTCTGTCATTCCACCGACTGTTTCAGTCTCGCGGATTGTTTGCGATGTGCTTTCATTCCCTTTTGCTCGCGTGCCGGTTGTAGTGTCTTCAATATCTTTGACTTTGCCGGTTTTGAGATTTGTGCGTTGCAATTTACGATACTCGTTGATTTCCTCGTCGGTAACTTTTTGTGTCCGCGTATTAATGGTTGTTTTACTCTTCGTCGCTGCGGGTTCAAGGGGAGGGACAAGACCCATTGAGCGAAGTTCGGCGTAGACACTGCGCGGAAGTCCGCCTTCAATATCCCCAAACTCGCGAAGATATCGACGCAAGGATGTACCATCGATTGTTGCCCCGGATTGTGCTAGAGAGTCTTCGAATTGCTTGTAAAGATATTTCCGGTACGCTTGCACCGGGAGAAACATTTCCCCGGAGGGTATGGAGGATATAATATCCTTTGCCCCAGGAAGATCGAGGTTGCCAATTATCCGGGTAGCGAATGCGCCGAATTCAGGACCAGATAATTTTGTCGCTCTATCTGCCGTGTAACGCTCAATCGCATTCTCAATCACCTCAGTATTACGGAGATCGAATTTTGCCATTTTCCCCTTTGACCACATACCGGCGCGTGCGATCCCTTCCAACCACACGATAAAATTCTTCTCCTCTGCGTTAATCTGCCCACCAGTGAGGGAAAAAGGCCGCGAGGCGGGTTTCCCTTGCATCCACCGATGAAAGCGCGTCAGGATGCCGGTTTCGGGGGCTGCGGGGGTGTTTGAGAGGGTATTTTGGGCGATTTCGATATCACGAGGGAGTTTGGAGGGGATTAACAATTTCCCGCCGAGGTAACGAGCAACTGAGCCAGCTCCGCGTAAGGTTGCGCTCAAGCCGAGATCGACCGCGCCGGTCAATCCTGCCGCTTCCAGATCCGCCCAATTAGATTCGATTACTGGATCTTTCCCAATTGTCTCGATCTTACGGGCGACGTATTCACTCCCGCCAGCGAGGAGAGCTTGAGAGAGCATAACAGGCACGGAAAGTTGAGGCGCAGCGATCCCTGCTGCGGTAGGAATGCCATAGCGTACCCCTGCTGCGGCCAGATTTTTCTTTTTATCCAAAGATTCTTCGGGTGTAGGGGTTACATTACTCGTGCGGGTGTCTACCTCGCGAGGGGGGTTTTGACCGCGCCGGAGCTTGAAACCTTCGGGGGATTCAATTGAAGATCCATATGTTTTAATGTAATTGGAAATCTCTGCTTCAGGAACACCGGCTTGTTGCATACGAATTACATTTGCTTTGAGATTTTCAGGCGTTGACATATTATTTTCCGCCTTTCTGTTTTAATACTTTATCGATTAATTGCTGTGCTGCTTCGTCTGCGTTGGTTGATTGCGCGGGTTTATTCGGTTGCCCTGTTGGGTTGATTGTGGTTGTTACTTCCATTTCTTGTATCTTACGTTCGATGTCAAAGAGAAATCGTTGATATTTCTTTTGTGCGAGATCATCTGAATCAGGCACGCTTAACAAACCATGCCCTGCATCTGGTGCGCCTTGCATGACTTGTACGATATCGCGATCAGTATATCTCCCTCCTGTTTCCCCCGCTGCGGCGATTAAGCGGCGTGCGGCGGATGCGAGGGTGTCGGTGTAAAATTCGTAGTTGATACCGCGTTTATTCCCGAATGCTTGGTCTTTAAGCAATCCACCTTTCCCGGCAGTGCGTGCGGTAATTGCATTGCCGATACCTTTGAAGATTGCGCCTTGATGATTTTTGATTGGTTTACCGTTTTGCGTGCCGAAGAGTTCACCTTCCATATTCTTCAGTAAATTATACGTCGCAACCCATTCATTGTATAACTTACGCTCTCCATCTGTTTCGAAGCGTTTACCTGCGTCTGCTAACTCTGCATATGTTTTGATTCCTGTCCCAATACCATGCTTTGCGCGATCTTGCGCAGAGAGAGGTTTCGATGCTTCAAGGTCAAACTCTGCACGCGTTTTGCCTGTCGTTGATTGATATGCTTGTTGGAGGGACATGAGCAGAGTATGATTATCCATATCCTTTCGTGCGCGTGCAACAATCTCCGGGGTTGCATTGCGTGGATCAATCCCAAATCGCTCGTATATCCACGTTTGCATTTCGGGCTGCAAAAACTTTGGATCTTCCAATCCGCGATATCTATCGAGGAGGGATTGATAATTCTCAGGAATATATCGCCCATTATTCGCGAGATAATCAAGCGCGAATCCCGCTTTGAATTTGTCAACATTCACACCCTGCGGCGCGAGCTTACGCACAGTTGCATCGAAGACGGGATCGTTTATCATTGAGCCGAATTCGCGATTGAATATTGCCTTTCTCTCTGCTTCCGGTAGGTCAAGATTACTCGCACCGTCGGGGATGAAACCGAATTGTTGCGCGGCTTTCATCGTTGCTTCTTTTGGTCCCATACCGGATTGTGTTAATTGTCGGTGATACTCAAACCACTGCGGACCTTCGAGGTAGTGTGCGCCGATGTCAAAGCCGAGATATTCTTTGATAGCTGCGCGGGATGCAAGGTCATCCATTAATGCCGGAGACAATACGCGAGATTGCGGTTGCGCGGGATTTGGCATGGGCGCAACATTCGGCGGAGAGTATGCGTTTGGCATATTTACATTCGGCACATTCGGCGTAGGTGTAACATTTGCCGGTTGGGGGGTATTCTGCGCAGGAGATGGTTTACCATTAAGCAATTGCAGAAATTGCGTACCGAGTGCGTTATTCACTTGTGATTTCACACTTGGATTGCCCAATTGCGTATTATACATCTCTGCATCAACACCCTGCGGAGCAGACTTCAATAACATCGTCGCGCCGTTGTAATCACCAGCATCAATGCGCTTTTGCACTTCCTTCCGAAACGCATCGCGATTTTCCTTTGCGATTGGATTCTCTGTGCGTTGTGTTGCACTTTGTGCGTTACTCGCTGCTTGCGCATTCGAAGACGCTGCATTCCCTGCGGCATTCATTATTGTTCCGAGAATGTTACTCATAACCCCTCCTATTTCCCACCACCGTAGTTAAACCCGCCGCTTGTTCCCCATCCAAATGTTTGCCCTTTTGCCTTTGTGGTATTCATGCCAGGGATCGCACCGGCTAAACCGGAGAGAGCTGTTTGACCTTGACCGAGAAGAAAATTGGGGATCATGTTGAAGATCGCTTGCGCGAGGGATTGTTGCGTTTGACCGGCAGCGATGTTACCCTCTCTTCGCTGATTCGCTTTTATCATCGCACCGAATGGAGTACCGGCTAGACCTTGCTGCGCGAGTTCTTTGTCTGTATCAGAGAGCGCCTTACTTGATGCTCTCCTTGATTGCTCCACTGCGCGGGAGATAATCGGTACGGCAGGGGAGGTGCCTTGTGTTGTAGTTGTTTTATATACAGGTTCACTTGGTTTCGCAACCGGAGCGGGGATTAAATTGCCCCATTCATCGGTTATGCCAGGATAATATTGACGCCCATCAAGGAGAAATGTCCTCGCTGGTGCGGATGGTCCACCGCCAACTAATTCTCTTCTTGTTGTAGTGATAGGTCCACCTGTTCCACCTGTTTGCAATACAGAGAGCATGATGTCAATCAATGATTGCCTGAGAGGTTGCGTTTCATCTGCAAAACCCTTTGCGATTTGTGCGAGGTCGGTTGCAGCTTGACTTGAAACAGTTTCCTTGCCTTTTGATTTACCACCTGAGAGAGATCCCCCTGCGCTCATTTTCCTATCCTCCTTTCGAGAAGTCGAGATGCGAGGCGATATGTTTTACTATTGAGATAGTTTTCCTTGGTTAAGTGGACAATGTAACAAGTTTCGGTATCAAATATACGCGGTATCGCGCCGCAGATTGTATAGCCTAATTTGGTGTGAATGTCCAGTAAATCCGCTTGCCATGTCATACCCATAAGGGCGGAGAGAAATTCGAAGGCGAGGGAATAACAAAGATGCGTGAAGAGTAACTGTTTCCCTTTTCCTCGCAACTGCGGCGCACAATATACCCCGCAATACGCAGAGCGGTAAGTGCTGCAATTATCGACGGGGGTGAACCAAATTGCGTTATCGATTTCACCCTTTTCATCAAGTGAATAAATCAAAATAGTCGGCGCAGCGAAGACACGATAAAAATCCGGCAGTCTGCGTGAATCAGGGACGATTAGGCGTAATATATCCCCTGATTGATTCAATGCGATCCACCAATGAAGTAATAATAAATCTTCATGCGATTGCGCAGAATATATCTTTGCTTGAAGGTTATCGAAGAGTGATTTATATTTTTCAACTATCGAATTCAATTGTCCCTGTTCCATCACTTACTCTCCCCGCTTTGAGTAGTTGTGAGATCGTTAAAGGTCATACTAATTGAATGAATCTCAATCGCGGCAGATAGACTTCCTGTTAATCTAACGCCGAATCGATTTGCTTCTAATCCAACTGGATATGTAATCTTCGTCCTGCTCGCGAATTGGAGAATGCCTAGCGTAGTTGTAACATCATCGCAGATTATCGTCGCGGTGATTTGCTGTGATGCTGTATTAATGTCGAATGTAATAAACTGTAATATCCGCTTCTTCTCATCTTCAGTGGCAATATGGCGAGGTTCGAAGGATAGCTCGATTGCGGTGCCATTGTCAGTTAATTCGCTTTCATCCTCGAACGCTAATACACTTCCATCCACTGTCGCAGCGAGATCGCTCGTTTCTTTGTTATAGAAAAGTGCGTCAACTCCAACGCCCAAATCTCTCCATCTCTTCGCGGTAACATCAAATGCGAGCGACTGCGTACCATCGGAGATGATATATTCATTACGTGCAAACTCTGCAATTTCCCCGGAGAAGGATGTAAAATCCCCCGCTGATTCTCCGCGAAAGATGCGCTCAATCGAACCGGGGATTTTTACTTTAAATGCAAGTTCGGTTGTATCAGGTGAAATCAAATCACTCGCACTACCGTTGAATAATCTAATCCCATCGCTCGCTTCGTACATCAATCCAACATTGGGGATTACTTTTACAGTGTAGGGTTTGGTTGTGCCAGGAACACCGCTTACCTGTCGTGCGATGTAAGGATTCGTTCCACCGATGATATATATCCCTGCTTCGCCAATCACGCCTAGTTGCCCTTGAAAGAGGAAGAGTTTATTAAGGGGGGAGTCATTACCACATACATTAATATACCCCTCAACTGACTCTGCCCTTCCAATAGGAGAGTAATAAACAAGCCCTCGCGTGCCGGTAGTGTCGCGCAACCAAAACATTGATGCATTATGCGGACCTAGACATTCAAAGAAGGTGTCGTATGGTTTGAGATTATCGGTAGGTAATTCCTCGCTGGATAACTCAGTCGTTCCATCATCGTCATACGTCGCTGTGCCGGTTGCGATGCGATCAAGGTAGAATAACAAATCACCATCGATCACAGAGCGCCATATTTCAACGTAATCAATTTGGGGATCAATAAGTGATCCATCGGGGATCGCGGAAAGGCGAGCGGTGAGATTCCCCCCGGCTGTCGTTACTTCAACATCTGTACCATTTCCATTGGAACGGTGTCCGGTAGTTGAATTATAATACGTTATTTGATATTTATACACTCCCGCTGTAAGAGATCCCCCGGCAACCGCTGCACCACCGGGATTCGAAGCGGGGGCAGCAAACCCCCAATCGGTGACGGTTCCGGCGCTATTTACCTTCCAACAATCGCTTCCTTCGCAACAAAAGAGGTAATCTGCAACCCCGGCAACGGGAGGCATTCGAGAGAAGGATATTCTATCGCCACTCAAACCGGATTTGATTGAAATGAGAGCGCGATAAAGTGCGCTACCAACACCGTAATGATAGATATCATTGAAATATGTTATAGAGTGCGCGTTTAATGCAGCGATTAAACTCGATCCAAAACGCGAGCGGAAACTCTTCCGAGCGGTCAAGTGCATTCCCCTTGCGCGAAGGAGATATCCTTCGGGGAGAGCATCCGGGGGAACGTCGAGGAATAGACCTTTATCGAATGTAGAAAGTGCGATATCCATAAATCACCTAGTTTTTATATGTAATAACGCCTTGATAGATAGTTAGAGTATTCGCAACATCTGCTGCGCTCCATGTTATTTTGATTGTCAAATCGCATACTGCAGTTGTGTCGATTACAACAGTCTCAGCTACGTCATTTAATACAATCGGATTCCCCTCTGCTTCGAAAGTGAAAGATGGGGATATTGTTCCACCTGCACCGATTGAGCGGATTGTAGCGATTAAATTAGCTCGCCATGCATAATTCGATATCAATCCCGGCGTGACGGTGATTGATGCAATCTCAGTTGCGTTGATGTATGCTTTGATATCGAATGTATCGATAGCATTCACGCAACCGAATATACCCGCGAGAGAAACCTCAAGTAATTTGCCAGCGGTGAGAGTGTTCGCTGCGATTGATTCGGTAAATATTGTAGTCTCAACTACGCTATTCACAACTGTCGTTGACGCAGTAAGGATATTACCCGCTTTAACAATCGCAAAGGGGATAGATAGTGTAATACTCCCCGCGCCATTTGTTACGTCAATCTCACCTGCGGTGCCGGTGATTGTAGTAAGAACGGGATCGCTGCCGGTTGAGCCAATCGGGATTTGTCCGTTTGTTGCTGCACCGAGGGACTTAACAACCTGTGCATCAACTGCGATTAAAAGAGCGTGCGCGGAGAAAGCCGATTGGCGAATGGGGATTTGATCGTGTCGCATTGCATCGCTATCGATAACTGCGCTTGCAAGCCCGGTTATTTTCTTCCCGGCGATTGCAGTGTTTGCGCCACTCGCGTAGAGGAAATTTAATCTCTCGCTGATTTGCGCAAGGATGCGATTCAACTCCTCAAGAGAGATTGAGTATATTTGATATAACTCGCGAGGCATTAGATCACCTCAAGGAGACGATAGAATAATTGCGCTATATTTGAGCAAAGAGCGGCGTAGTTGATATCCGTATGATCGGACGGTTGGAGGAATTCACGAGAGAGAGCGTCGTGTGCGATTGGGAGAGAATAAATATCGGGGATATTATCTTCCCGATCATCGGCGTAGATTAATGTAAGAATATTAGAAGGGTAATCCTCCCCAAAGGGTTCACCGTGCGCGGGGATTAATGCACTGCTTGAAAAATTCGGTTCGGGGTAAAGACGATATTCTCGCGCCGTTTGGGAATCTTGTGCAAATTGTGTAGGAGTACCTGTTTCAGACTGCCATGTGTCGGAATATGCGTCGAAGTGTCGCTCATCACATTGAGAGAGTAATTCATCATACATTATTGCGTATGCGATAGAGAGCATATCGGATTCGTAAGAATACGCCGATGTGCCGCTTGTGATTTCCTTGAGATAAGATTCAACCATTTGAGGTTTTGGGAGAGTGCCGAGAATATGAAATACATCATTAATGTAGGTATCGAGGGTATCTACATCATGGAGAGATTTTGCGAGAGAGGCAGCAAGGATGATTATCTCTGCTCGATTCATTGCTTCACCTGAGAGGGGAAGAGTTTGGAGGTGATTGCTTTGAGTAGAATATTCGCTTCGTTGATTTGACGGAAGCGCGTGAGCAAGACAACTTCAGCTAGTTTCAACGCAAGCTCGATATCTTCACTTGGTAATTCACTATCGGTGTTATAATCTGCGTCGAAGTCTGTTTTGAGCGTAAGGAGTTTGACGTATTCAATATCAACAGATGATGCTGCGGCTTGACCGGGATAGAGAACAAGCAAATCCCGCCCAATTTGACACCATGCCTCAAAGCGCGTGCCTGTAATATTACGGAAGAAGTCAATGTCGTATGCTGAGAGTTTAGAGAGATGATCGACTTTTTCTATTCGCCTTCCACTCTCTCTAATCGAAACGATATCAATTGCATCACTGACTCCCTCAGTCACATCGCGGTAGTGGATTAATAATTTCTCCTTTGCGACATTTAGTGTAGTTGATGACAATACACGCTTTGTGAATGTATTCGTTACTTGCTCACAGCGAGAGTATACTTCGAGAGCAAAATCGGGGTTAACCGCAAGTCCGCCCTGTTGACGGATTCGCCGCATTAATGTCTCAGTGATTGGACCTAGTTGGCGGGGCATTATCTGCTCCAATTATCGATGATATAATCTCGCGCAGTGCGCTGCTCTCCGGTTGTCTCTGCCCTTGACTTAAACCAATCAAGAATTACAGTCATATCATCACTTCCACGAGAAGTGCGAATTGCGTCTTTGATTGCCTTCTCCCACTTCCCCATTTGCGTCATCTCATCGTTGCGCCAAATTGCCGCCTGTTCGATGTTACCTTTACGGATCGCCTTTGACTTCTCAAGGCGATAGAGGTCGATCAATACGCCTTCTTTCAATGTATATGCATCAATCACAGGAGGGATTGTTGAGCCAATCGAAAGCGCAGTAGGTAACGTCCAGTAGATATAATGCAACAATTCGCTCTCTTCAGGAGGGGGGTAGACTTCATAAATCAACATCGTCCCCGCTGCATTCAACCCCACCTGCGCAACGTACTGCGGAATATTTCCGGTAAGCGATCTACCGGGGGAGAAGTGGTTCAATTCATCCAGTGATACGTTAACAAGTGATCGACGTAATCGAGTGTGGTAAAAATCCCCCACCCACCGAACGGTTGCGGGGAGCGGGTGTGTGCGCTTTGCGATTTTATACGATCCCCCGGAAACGTCATCCTCTGCGAAGTTTGATACGAGAGTAAGCGCAAGCTCATTCGTGACTGTTTCAATCTTATACCATGCCGTTGATGCGCGGAAGTAGTAATGTTCCTGTGCCCCTGCTCCGAGATCGGTTTGAAATTGCGAGGCAACACCTGTAACTGCATCCGATCCCCTCGTTGCGCTTACTGTCCCGGTGGCGAATATTCCCGGTAAATATAATTCACCCACTTGCCGGAGGTGGCGGAATTTTACCTTACTAACCATCTCTTTATATCGATTATCGATGAATTTCGCCGCTGCAATCGCGTTTTCATCGGTATCGATAGATGCAATCACCTCTCGTGCAAGTTCGTCAACGGTGGGCATGGGCTAACCTCGAAAGACATTCGCGATCTTGTCTTGGTTTTTGATGATCTTCTTCATTCGATCTTCGGTGGATTCTCCGGCGATTGCTTCGGCGGTTTCTTCGGTTTTATCTGATTTTGCGCTTCTTGCATTATCTGCGGCTTGCTTTGACTTCTGCGCCGCTTTGGATGCGCTCTGTATTACACTGCCGAGGATTTTTGCCATGTCACTTCTCACCTTTCCTCTTTGTATTGTAAGCTCGCCCATCCCACATGAATGTTTCTTTCCCGGCTTTCCGCGCTTCAGCGAATGCGCTGCGGAATTCACCCGCTTTTTTGGATGATTTCTCGTAAACGGGGTAATCCGCTACTTTCGTCTTCACGATCTTCGCAACGCGATCTTGTGTTGATTCACCTTCGGAGGGTTTGTTATTTCGTGGAATTGGGACTTGCTTTAACTCCCCGGTTGATCGGTTGTAATTATACGATCTAGCTCCAGCAGGTCGCCCTTTTTCGAGATCGCCTTGTTCGGCTTTGTTGATTGATTGACGCACTTTATTTTGCGGTTCAATCTTCCCTCGCGCAATTGACTTCTCGCGATATGCTACGGGTTTTTGGTATGCTACCTTCGACGCTGTTTTGTCGATTTCCTTCATTTCGTCATCGGAGATTGTGTTTTTCTTTGGCATGATGTTACTATCCTTTCACTCGTGCCATTGTACCACGAGAAATCGCTCCGTGCGCGACTTTGTGCATTGCCATTGCTTTTGTTTCTTGCTCCTCAAGCATCCTTTTTGCAGCGGCTTGTGCTGCGGAAAATCGCGCTTTATCCGCTTTAATCGCCTCTGCATCGGCAAGAGTGCGTGCGTCGGATTCTGCGCGCCATTTTTTATCGTCTGCGGATATCGCACGAACGCTCATAAATCACCCCCTCTTAAACGTCTGATTCACCCTTTCGAAACTCTTCTGCCTTATCGCTTT
>CAYVMK010000002.1:0-19491 GCA_964452445.1 uncultured Desulfonema sp.
TGTACGCTTGGTCTTTGACTACTTGCGAATGACTGAAAACGCATGTGCCTGTGCCTCAAACGATTAGAACAAATTTACCGTGGTCAAGCACGCTCTGCACGAACGTTATTATGTCTATTATGCTATTATATAAATTTTTCCATATATTGTCATATTACCAATAACACGCGGAAAAAAACAATTGAATTCTCAATGTTTTAGGGATATTGATTGTTACAATGGAAATTAATAAATAATTTACACAAGGCTTCGGAATAAAACTTGTTAATGGGGCATTCAGATGTCAAAATGTTGACCGGGTTAAACAATTAATTTATGGAAAAAAATGCTCCGGATTCCGGAAAAATCAAACTGGTTACGGCAGTTGTTGCTGATAAAGACGGCAAAATATTCGAGCTTGAAGAATATGCTGCAGTGGGGATGGCGGCGGATAATTTTACCCCCCTTTCAACCAGCAACACCATAGATATGCCTTATGGCGGGGAATTCATGCTTATTCCGGAGAGAAGCCCGGTTGTATTTAACCTGAAAACAAACAAGCTTGAAACGTTAAAAGAAAATCCATATTCACCGGGCGGGCCCATATTTCCGGTAGCGGCATTTAATTCACCCGGATATGTCATTTCCTATGTAAGCGCTTACAGAGAAAAACAGGGCGCTGAATATCTTCCCCTTTTTTCATACGGAGCAGTCGGCTGGCACAAGGGCGGATTTAAAACCGCTGTCTGCCTTGTTGATGCTGAAAGAAGGCAGGATTTAAGACTGATGCCGCTTGAAAAAGTTATCGCCGGAGTTCGCCGGATGAAAAAAAAGATGCCGCGAAACAGGCTGCGCGACCATCTTGAAAACTGTGCCTTGAAATACGGCTGCCCTGCCGCAAAAAACTTCTTCTTAGGACGTTACGAAGCCCCGCTTCCGACTTCAAAAAGCTGCAACGCGCGGTGTATAGGCTGCATATCGCTCCAGAAAGAAACCGGAATAAAAAACAGCCAGGAGAGGATTTCATTTACCCCGTCTCCCGAAGAAATTTCAGAAATCGCCCTGGAACACATAAGAAAGGTAAAAAGAAGCGTTGTAAGTTTCGGACAGGGATGTGAAGGCGACCCTCTGCTTGCAGCTCATGTTATTGAACCGGCCATAAAACTAATCCGGTCAAAAACGGACAGCGGAACTATTATCATGAACACAAACTGTAGCATGCCTGAAATAACGGAAAGGCTTTTTGATGCCGGGCTTGACAGTATCAGGATCAGCATGAACAGTGTAAGAAAAGAATGTTATGATGCCTATTTCCGCCCTAAGGGGTATTTTTTTTCCGATATCATAAAAAGCATGGACAAGGCTCTTGGCAGGAAGATATTCGTTTCAATAAATTATCTTAACTGCCCCGGTTTTACGGATTCTTCCGAAGAACAGGCTGCGCTCTTTTCTTTCCTTAAAAGACACCCTGTCAATTTCATACAGTGGAGAAACCTGAATTTTGATCCCTTAAGGTACTGGAAAATAATGTCAGGGGTTACCTCATTGAGTGCGCCGGTTGGGATAAGTGAAGTGCTTTCCATGATAAGAAAAGAGTTTCCGGATTTAGAACACGGATACTTTAATCCTCCAAAGGAAAAATTTTGACGGCTTCTTAAAAAGTCGGATCCGTCTCTTTTTTAGCCCTGCATTGCGAAAAATATACTTGCATGCGCAGCTGCTGTAAAGCCATCGAAATTCCTTGACAGAAAAAGCCCATGCCATTAGAATTCATAGTTGCTGGAACAAATAAGCCGTCGTTCAAAAATAACCGTAACCCCAATAAATGGGACTTTTTTCAGTACCCCCTTGAGGGGTAGAAAAACGCAGGAAATAATTTCTAACTTACTGACATTGGAATGTCGTGAACGGCATAAGGAGCCGTAAGCCGTGACCGGCATAAGGAGCCGTAACAAAATGGTCAGAAATGTAATGGTTATTTTGTAACGGCTCCTAACGAAAGGGTCAGAAATGTAATAGTTATTTCGTAACGGCCCCTGAACGGATTTTAATCGGGAGATAAATCAAATGGCGGATTTTGAATATCGGGAAGTGTATCAACTGGGTAAAGATGATACCGAATACAGGCTGCTTACAACAGATTTCATTGAAACGGGCAGTTTTGAAGGAAAAACAATAGTAAAAATCTCACCGGAAGGGCTTACGTTGCTTGCCGAGGAGTCATTCAAAGACGTATCGTTTTTGCTGCGGCCGTCGCACTTAAAGCTGCTGGCAAAGATTTTAGATGATCCGGAAAGCTCAGACAATGACAGGTTCGTTGCGCTTGAGATGCTGAAAAATGCAGTTATTTCTGCGGAAGGTGTTTTCCCCATGTGCCAGGATACCGGCACCGCAATTGTGATGTGTGAAAAGGGGCAACAGGTCTGGACCGGGGGTTCCGATAAAGAAGCAATAACAAAAGGCATCTTTAATGCGTTTGCCAAAAACAACTTTCGTTATTCCCAGAGAGCCCCCCTCTCAATGTATCATGCCTACGATACCCACACAAATCTGCCTGCCCAGATCAATATTTATGCCTGCCAGGGTGATAGTTATGATTTTATTTTCATGGCAAAAGGCGGCGGCTCTGCAAACAAAACTCTTCTTTATCAGGAAACACGGAATGTATTCAATGCCGACAACCTGGTAAGGTTCATGAAAGATAAGATGAAGGCCATTGGAACGGCAGCGTGTCCTCCCTATCATCTTGCTTTTGTGGTGGGAGGAACATCCGCTGAAACAAATCTTAAAGCAGTTAAATACGCCACGGCAGGAGCTCTGGACAGACTTCCAACAACCGGAGATAAAACAGGACGCGCTTACAGAGACCTGGAAATTGAAGAACAACTGCTTAATATATCACGTGAACTGGGTTTAGGCGCGCAGTTCGGCGGGAAGTATTTCTGTCATGATATAAGGGTGATACGTCTTTCACGCCATTCAGCGTCCTGTCCCATAGGTGTAGGCGTTGGCTGCAGCGCTCACAGGAACATAATGGCGAAAATTAACAGCGACGGGATTTTCATGGAAAGGCTTGAAACGGATCCTGCGAAATATTTGCCGGATATGCCGGATACCGGTAAGAAGCCGGTCTATATCGATTTGAATAAGCCGATGGATGAAATCCGGGCAATACTGAGCAAATACCCTGTTGCAACGCGCCTGGCGTTAAACGGTAATATCGTGGTGGCAAGGGATATCGCTCATGCCAAACTTAAAGAGCGTCTCGACCGGGGGGAAGGCATCCCTCAGTATTTCAGGGATCACGTTATATATTATGCAGGCCCGGCCAAAACACCCAAGGGATATCCTTCGGGCTCCTTCGGGCCGACAACTGCGGGAAGGATGGATTCCTACGTTCCGGAATTCCAGGAGCACGGCGCCTCGATGGTCATGCTTGCCAAGGGGAACCGGTCCAAAATTGTGACAGACTCATGCAAAAAATACGGAGGCTTTTACCTGGGTTCGATAGGAGGCACGGCTGCTAGGATCGGGAAGGAATGTATAACTAAAATCGAAACAGTGGAATACCCTGAACTTGGTATGGAAGCCATATTCATGATTACCGTAAAGGATTTCCCGGCATTTATAATAGTTGACGACAAGGGGAATGACTTTTTCGAAAAACTCCTCGGATAAAATGCCTCATTTCTTTTTAAGCGACTCCGCATAGATTTCAACAGGATGTTTAACGGCTATTCCTTCATTTGCCTTTGACAGCATGTCGGATATCTGGATCATGCATGCCGGACAGCCCGTGGCAACAACACCGGCACCGGCGGTTTTTATATTCTCGATTTTTCTTTTTCCGATGTCAGCCGAAATTTCATAATACTGCAAATTAAAACTTCCTCCCATTCCGCAACACCAGTCCGCTTCAGGCATCTCCCTGAATGTGTATCCGTTGTCCGCCCGGATCAATATTCTGGGCTCGGCAGAAACACCAAGCGATTTCTTAAGATGACAGGGATCATGATAGGTAATAATTCCCCCGCAATTATTTTCCGGCGCCGCTGATTTGACGCCGATTTTTGAAACCAGGAACTGATTTATATCAAGGGTTTTTCCGGATATTTTTTCCACTTTTAATTTCCGGTCATCACTTGAGCCGGCATTGACCATGAGAGGCCAGATTTTTTTTATCGTAGATGTGCATGTCGCGCATGCCGTAACAAGATAGTCGAAATCGGCAGATGAATATTTTTCAATGTTGTAAAGAAGAAGCCTCTCAAATGATTCGGCGTCTCCTGATGATATTGCAGGGATACCGCAGCATCCTTGCCCTTCCGGTATAAAAACCCCGACACCGTGAAAGGAAAAAATATCCAGCGCAGCCTGCGCCACCTTAGGAAAAATCTTGTCTATAAGACATCCGGTAAAAAAGGCGACCTTTATTCCGGAACTTCCGGCAGGAGTATTCATGGAAGGTACAATTCGGTGAAACGGAACCTTGGCAAGCGGCACGAAGTGCCGGTCTTTTAAAAGGGGTGAAGCGATGCGGCTGCATGAAGTGCCCAAAATATCACTTGCAGGTTTGGCAAAAAGCCCCCGGAACCCAGATCCCCATTCAAGGAGCTTGTCAAAAACCCGGGAATTGGACAACATTCCTCTCAAAAATATTTTTTTAGCCGCAGAAAGCCCCATAAAACCGGTCAGGATAATTCTCGCTTTCATGAAAATCTCAAGCGCTTTTACGCCGCTCGGGCAATTTGTTGCGCAGGAACCGCATAAAAGGCACTTGTTAAGGCGCTCATAAACTCCATTGGGATCTTCAAACATTTTATTCAATAGCCCGTCCAGAAGCGCAAGTTTTCCCCTTGCAACATCCGACTCCTTCCCTGTTACCGTAAAAAGAGGGCATACGGCCTGACACATGCCGCACCTCATGCAGACGACAAGCTGCTCTTCCAGTTCTCCCATAAGCTGTGCAAGCCTTTTCATGTCGGACATATCACTCTCCTATAATCTTCCCAACCAACTCATAGTTTGCAGGACGAAGAATTACCGCCGTAACCACCGGTCCGGTGCGGCGGCGTCATATAAACAGGTGACAAGATCGGCTTTTTCGGTAAACATATTTTCACGGCCAGGCAAGTCGGTAAATTCTTTCAGCAATAAACTGTTGATCATTATCCTCTCCTTATAAATGAAAGCGCAGTTTGTAAAAACTGCGAAGCTCCCCGCCCTGAGAGCTTTGCATAACCTCCTCTTTCTGTCATGTTTGGGGAAAAGATTCAAGAGGCTATACCCCGATCCCCGCAATTTTCGGTGACGAGTTTTTAAGGTTTTG
The DNA here is from genome assembly GCA_964452445.1 of uncultured Desulfonema sp. Lineage (GTDB taxonomy): Bacteria > Desulfobacterota > Desulfobacteria > Desulfobacterales > RPRI01 > RPRI01. Next base: position 5,309 of record CAYVMK010000002.1, read on the forward strand.
ATGGCTGTAGGGGGTAACGTAAAGGGGCCGGGCAGACCGGTGCGGGAGCAATTTAAGGGATTGTGGCTCACAGCCTATAGCCTACAGCCTATCATGCAGGTTTTGACACAATAATTTCCGATATCTTTTCCGCAGATACTCCGAAAAGATCTTTCATTTTGATCCGGTCCAGATAGTTGTCATCCCATGCAATGCTGTTTTCCTGGACGATATTTTTTATATGATCGTACTTTCCCCCAAGAGCTTTTATCTTTGCAGAAAGAGGCACGTTTTCCCTGAAAGATATATTAAGCAAAAGGAGATGCTCAATAGTATTCGGACTCAGGGGGGAAGATGATATCGCGGGAATTATTATTATGCTGCGGTCGTCTTTTCTCCCTTTTCCGATATATACGTTTCCATTCTGCACGATGATTTTTTTGGTTCCTTTAAGCCGCGTGTCCGTTTCAACACGGGAAGGAATTGATTTCAAGGAACCGTCCTTTTTTATGACCTCGATTGCCGTATCATCCGTAAGTTCTCCCAAAAGACTCAGGCGGCTGATCCTGTACAGAATAGATCCTTTTATTCCTGAAACGATCTCCTGAAGATTTTTTAAAACAATTATATTTTTGTTTATAAGCTGCGACGGATTAAGGTTGTTGGCATGTAGAACATCAAACAGAATGCCATAAAGCTTTTCGCTGATGCGGCTTGTTCCGACTGTGACGGTTTTAGCCTGATGCTTTATTGCATCTACGGGCCTTGCCATCCGGTTTATCGATTCCCCGAGGGATTCTAAAAGGGTATCGACCATGTTCAGGGCGGTTCCCTTTATGCCGAAATCGAGTTCAAAATCCGATGCCGGCAATTTTCCTGAAAGATACTTGCAAAGAAGAGTAAGGTTCGATGCGGCATCAATGCCCATACTCGACGGAAAGCGCTTTTCGGCCTTTTTTCTTGCAAAGTCATTGTAGAAACGGGCGATTATTTCCCGGAAAGGTTTTTCAAGGATCAGCTCGTATATATCAACGCCTTTTCCAAGCCTGTCGTCAACTGTGCTCCGGATCTCTTCCCTGAACCGGTACATGAACCTTGAGCCTTCGTTTATTGATAAAGCCGCGTAATATCCCCAGAGATGCCCTGCAAGCGTATTTAAAACCGGGGCAAGGTGCTGACCTGTCACAGGCACATGGAAAACATCCTCGGCATACCTGGCAAATCTTTCTTCGCCTTCATCGGCTATGACTATCGGCGCAGCTTTGTGAGCCCTGAATATTGCGGTATCTTTTATTATGTCTCCTATTACATTGCCCCTCGTTCCTGCAGCGCATACAATAATGAGGGGTTCCGATGAAAGGTCGATATGTTTTTTATCTTCCACGTAATCCGACGAGATTGTCTTGTAACAGAGTTCGCTGAGCTTGATCCTTATTTCATCTGCGGAAGCCTTATTGGGACCGCTTCCTACTGCCGCCCAGTATGTCTTTGTAACCGCAAGCCTTCTTGCTGATGCTTCAATTCTGTCCTGCATCGAAAGGATCTTTCTCATGTGAGAAGATATTCCGAGAAGGTTTTTTATCTCATCCGATATGAAATCATCGTTCCTGCGCCCCGTAAGTCCCGCAATGAAAAGGCCGAGAACCGCCCCTGCAACAATCTGGCAGTAAAAAGCCTTTGTAGAGGCAACCGACATTTCGATATCCCGGCCGTTGCTGGTGTACAGCACGCCGTCAACCTTGAATGTTATGTCCGAGTCCCTCCTGTTTACGACGGCAATGGTGTGGGCTCCTCTATTTTTTACCATATCAACGGTGCGGTTTGTGTCTGTTGTGGTTCCCGACTGACTGATCGCAACAACGAGAGTGTCGGAGATGCTTTTTGTGTCTTCCTCTTGGCCGAGCTTGAAACCGCTCAGTTCGGAAGCTTTGTGGGCGCCGATATGAACAGAAGAATCATTCAGATAATAGTTGAGTATGTCCGAGCATACGTGCGCTGCAACTCCGGCGGTTCCCTGGCCCGTAAAGAGGATGCGTCTTATTGCTTTTTCATTAAAAGCTTTTCTTATGGATTCGGGAAACTCCCTGCCGGAGAGGTAAACCGAATGTTTGCTGCCGTCAGCGCTTACCTTCCAGCGGTTTTGGAGGGTCTTTTCAACCGAAGAAGGGGATTCGGATATCTCTTTTAAAAAGTAATGGGGATAATTCTGACGATCTATATCCCTTGATGTAATGCCTGTATGTTTTATATCTTTTTCGTCTATGGGAAGGTGGGTTCCGTCATAGGAGATCGCTTTTATTCCGGAAAGCCCGCCTTGAGATTCCTCGCTTAATATATAAATCTGCCCCCGGGAATTTCCGTTATTGCCTTCGTTTGCCTTGTTGCCTTCCAGTTTCAGGTAATACGGAGTTTCTTCAATGAACCCGTAAACTTCTGAAGCGGGCATGTAGTGGTCTTTTCCTATTCCGATAAAAACAGCCTGTCCGCTTCCCCTCTGAGCAAGAAAAATTCTTCCCGGATCAAGATCGGTGTGCATCAATATGGCATGAGATCCTTCAAAATCATTCACGGCAAGCCGGAAAGACTCCTCAACATCAAAGCCGGATCTCAGGTATTTTTCAATCTGAAGCGGAATAATCTTGGTATCGGTCGTTATTTCGCTGTGTATTAAATTGCCGCCGCTTTCATATTCATTTTTAAGTTCAACATAGTTATCTATGTCGCCGTTTAAGCACACATGAATGATGCCGTTCCCCCCTTTGCCGCTTCCGTCGACCGGATGGCAGTTTGCTTCGGTTATGGCGCCGACAGAAGCCCAGCGGGTGTGGGATGAAACAGTATTGTAACGGCATGGAAAAGACGCAAGAGTTCCAAGGATACGGTCATCTTTAATCTGTTTGCGCAGAAAAGCCATATTGTCTCCCAGGCTTCCTATCTCTGCGGCAACTTTATAAACGAATGCCGTGGTGACAAAAAACTTTCCGTTTTTCACTTTTGTCCCGCCTGTTGTTATGCCGCCGTTCAGCAGAATATCGCGGCTTGAGCGGTCTTTTAAAATTCCGGCAAGGTTTTCTTCGGCAATTATTTTTTCAAATCCGCCGTATTCGGAAGCCTCAAGGACGAACAGCAGGGAGATACCGGCCGAATCACGGCCTCTTACCTCGAGGCGGTCTATGCTGTTTAACACGGCATTTATCTTTTTATATAAAGCCAGGGTGGAAAAAGAAAGATTATTTCCGGAAAAGCCGAGAAGTTCCTTTATCTTGATAATATTTTGCCCTATTTCGTTTTTAAGAAGCCATGCAATATCCTTAAGGTCTTCAATCCTGTTTGACATGACCTCAACTGCCGAAGGCTCAAGGCGTCCCATCTGCCAGGAAAGAACCTTCGATTCCGAATCTATGATCCGGCTTATCCGTTCTGAAATAGCCGCGATCTTTTCCTGAAGCTTATTATTGATAAAGATTTCAAAGAATGGCTCGTCTCTTTTTAATTCCCAGGCGCTCTCAAGAAGGGATCTGATGATCTCTCCGCCGCAAAGGTAATTATCATGGATGGAAAAGTTGTTTTTTATACAAAGATTGAATGAATGAGCTTCAATTTTCCCGATATTATCTTCCATGGGAATGATGTCGATATCCAGGGCCTCTCTTTTCTCTTTTTTAAATGAGATAATGCCGGCAAGGCCGCAGCACAGAACATTTCCCGGACATGGGAAAAAAATAAACGAGCGGCAGGGGACATTGGCAGGGTCTTTGCCGAAATAAACATAAGCCGAAAGATAAAAAAGAATTTTGCTGAAAACGGCGCACATAAGACCGCACATAGCCGCGCATACTTTTGATTTTAAAATACCGTTTATACAAATTGCAATATGGCGCATAAGATCACAAATATCCTTCAGATTTGATTCACGTTTTTTTATCAATAATATCACATATCGTTTTTATGTCTTCCGGGCAATCGACTCCGATGCTTTTGTGCGCGGTGACGACAACATGCACAGGAATGTCGTTTTCAAGCAACCGGAGCTGCTCAAGTTTTTCTGCGGTTTCAAGGCTGCTCTGCCCCAGTGAAACGAATTTTATCAATGTCTTCATCCTGAAGGCATACAAACCTATATGCCCGAAAAAAGACCCGTCCCGGGTGTCGCGATAAAAAGGAACAGGCATGCGGGAGAAATAGAGGGCATTTCCGGTTTTGGAAAAAACAACCTTTACCTGATTTATGTTTCCGGCTTCGTTTTGTGCAATCTTTCTTGCCAGTGTGGTAACTTCAATATCCGGAGAGACGAAAGGGCCGACCAGTTCCGTCAGCATGGCAGGATCGAGAAGCGGCTCATCTCCCTGTATGTTAACGATTATGGAATCATCGGGCAGATTTAATAATTGCGCAGCTTCCAGAACACGGTCGGTTCCGCTCGGATGATCCTTTCGGGTCATGATCACCGGTACATCAAGAGCTTTTGCCGCTGACTCGATACGCTCGTCATCTGTTGCAAGGACGACCTGTGAAAGTTCAGGGCATTCACTCGCTCGGGTAAAGACGTGCCAGAACATAGGCTTGCCAGAGATATCGGCAAGGGGCTTTCCCGGGAAACGGGTTGATCCGTACCGGGCAGGAATTATTCCATAGCAATTATAACATTTTTCCATACTATTTAACATTGCCACTCGAAATTTTTTACTTTATATCTTATATTATTCGGGTACGCAAGAAAGCCAATGATTTCTGCGCCGTCAGGTCTAAAGTTTTTCACTCAGGGGAATTAATGCGCATCATTACATAAATTGATCATATTTGAAGCTTCCCGCCGCAAGCAGCGGGAAATCTTCGACCGTAGGGAATAGAGTCTGTTTTTAATTCGCTCGCTAACCCAGGATAACTCCCGCTGTCTCACATTCAGATATTCGGTTGCCCAGTAACAGAGCATATCGCGCGCACCGGATTCAAATGAATGTAGCGCACCAGTTTTTTTAAATAGAGGTCTTCCTGACACAGAACCGACTTGTACCGGTTCTGAAACAGATGGCCGACTATCATCCTTCAACGCCAGCGTCAACTTATATATTGATGAACCCCTATATCGCACTGCTGGGATCAGTATCTCTGCATGGCCTTTGCCCAGTTCATCTACCGGAAAAGTTTGAGGTATCCAAGCTTGCCTGCGGGCAACCCAGTTCAGACTTTATCACCCGGGCATCCGGGGCAAGATCTTCCGCAATACATTGGCCCACGCCAATCAGATGAGAGATTGGCGGAGCTATGCCGATTTTGCTCAAGTCCTTTTATAAAGCAGGGGACTGGATTTTTACGAAGCCGCTTGTTGTGGATATTCCAAGGAACGGTCCCGAACTGATAGGCAAAAAGGATTTTGAAGGAAAAGATTATCCGGAAGACACCGATATTGTACTTATAAAAACATGGTTTGAAAATTTCAGGGACAAGGAACATTACTGGCGAAATGGACCGGTGCTTTCGGATAATCACCTATGCAATTTGGTAAGCTTGGCAGTCCCGGTTATGCGCGAAAACATTTTATGTCGAAAACATTTTATTGACACAAGCATATCAATTAATTATTATCCTCATCCAACAAAAGAGGCAATATTTTCAATGCACGGATCGGAGTCGCTCTTTAAACGGATATTTTATAGCGCTAACATTTCCGGAACAGAGTTCATCTGAGATTAGCGGAGGTGATGTAATGATTTGTGTTCGCAAAATTAAGACCTTTCTTATAGCTTGTATCCTGTTATTCTCTTATACTTCTGCTGGCGCCGTCCAGCCTGATTTTAATGCAGACCGCCGGGTAAACATCAAATGTCCCACCACCATTGATAAAGACCGTGAAGGTCAATTTGAACCCGACAATTTTGTGAATACCCTGAAGCGTCTTTATCATGAATTGGATCAGAACTTGAAAGCCGCCGAACAAAAAGCGGCCGGAAGCAGCAGCGGTCAGGGTTATGTATTCAGCGCCGACCCGAACGAGGGAATATTCTTTATTGCCCACGCGAAAGCTTCGTTTTCCGCGGGCGGTTTGAGCAGCCTTTTTCCACAGGATAAAATTGAATTTCAGGAAGTTTTTTACATCAAAGAAATTAACTGGGATTCACAGCAGCTGACCCTTGTGAGAAAAAGGGACAAAAAGAAATTTACCGTTGATATTCCTGATTTTGAGAAAGCATTCCTGTGGTACAACGCACTCCTGGACAAGCAGCGGGCATATATACCCGTGTACGGATTCCTGAGTCTTCCGGGTGAGGCCGAAGATTTTCCGACAATTTGGAACAGCTGGCAAAGAGACAGGAAAGATACTGCGACTCCGGCGGAAAATCTGGTGGATTATGATTTTTACAAGATTCTGGATTATCAGGACGGTTATTACCTGCTGGGCAAAGATTTTAATGAACTCGACTACAGAGAGAACGTGGAAGATTTTGGGATCATCGGCTGGGTCGAGAAAAAATACATTACATTATGGCGATCCAGGCTTTATTACCATCCGCTTAAACAAGTAAGGTTCTTCGATCAGCAGAATAACCGGAAAACGGCGAAGGAAACCAATGAGATCAACAATTTTTACGTTCAACATATTTATTTAAAAGAACGCCTGTTCAATGACATTGTCGAAAAGCTTGACCAGGAGAGCCTGCATAAATTTTACGCGCAATTTGGTTTTCCCCAGCTGACACATCCTGAGAATGTGGAAGGCGGCAATTTTGCCAGAGTTTTTATACCGGGCGCTTTTACCCCCCGCCTGATGAGACTGCTTGGAAATTCAATCAAGGAAAACCTGAACGCCTTCTTTTTGATCGATGTTTCCGAAAGCATGCGGCCTTTCGCGGATTACGTAAAGGCGTTTAATAAAAGTATCCAGGGAGTAAGGAAAAAAGGGATAGGACTAAGGGTGAACAGGGTCTATGCGTACTGGGATTCCGCCGCCAGCGACCGTGACGTGAATGCCGAGCCCAATTTCATAAGGGTCAAAAAGCCGGAAAGCATCGAGTTTGTTAACAAGACCGGAGACCGCAATTTTGCCGAACCCCTGGCAAGGGCTTTTGCCAAGGTACTGTATGAAATTGAATCACTTCAAAATGACAGGGAGATCCTGCCGCTGCAGGAAAAGTTGCTTTTTATCATAACCGATGCAGGCCCCAATGACCTGACGGATAAGGCGTTCGCCGACATGGTTAAACGGTCGCAGCAACTGAACCTGAGAGTTTACTTTGTCTATCCCGGCCGGCACGGAGTCAGAAACCCAAACTCACAACTGGATGATAATCCCGGAAATGCATACCAGCAACTGGAAGATACTATCGCCCGTTTTGAATCAAGCGATACCGCCGGCCAGGCGGTCAACTTCAGAAGATTCAAATTCGAGATCGCATCATTGCAGTCGCAGGCAAGGCGGCAGGATGATTTTCTCAAACATAACCAGCGCCTGATCGAAGGGATTGAATCATACATTGACCATGTGTTCAACTCAGCCGGCGGAGATAAATTGTCAAGGGATGTGATATTGTATTTTTCGGACGAAAATCTTTTAGGCAAAATGCGAAAATGGACCGACCGGAAAATCCAGGTGTTAACCCATGTTGTAAAATACATAGAGGAAGTTGGCAATCCGGAAGTATGGGAAGAAAGAATAGCAATTCCCGCCAAACCGGTGGAGTCATATCTGCGGGCGGTCAAAACCCAGGATGATGTTACATTGTCGGATCTTAAGAAGCTGGTCATCATAAACTCCCTTGTGAGTGTTGATGAAATTGAAAAATGCCGAAAGCTGTACGATCATATCAAACCTCTTATTGAAATGAAGACATTAAACAATGCCGATGCGGTGTTTTACAGGGCGCTGACCAATAAAGAAGCCGGGCAGAAAGTCCAGTGGAACAAGTCCCTCGGTGGAAGCAGGGAAAAGCTCGGCGATTATATTTCAGAACGGGGATTCCATCTCAATTCATTTAATCAGGCGGTTCAACGCAAGTTCATGTATCTGAAGGTAGGGGAGCTTTATACCACCGGGCAGTGAAATTGGCCGGTCGGAATGCTCCGGCCGGTGAAGGCTTGCCCTGCCGTATTTGCCGGCAGATGCCTTTACCGGGATGTCATGCAAAGGTTTCGCTATGTGGATATCAGGCGCCTTATTACGCAATTTAATCCATAGACGGATAAAAATTATGACGAAAATTAAAAGACGGCATTTAAAATGGTTCTGTATCTTTTTGATTACAGGCTGGTTTTACGGAGCAGATGTCCGGGCCGAAGGTCTGTTTAAAGACCGGCGGATTGATCTTGGCAAGGAAGACAACAGAATCTTCAGTATCGGCGTCACCGGCACTACGGCCGGCTACAATTATATCGCCCTTGTGGAGAACGCCAGAGAGGAGTCCATTTCCCTGGGAGAATTGGGTTATTGGGAGATAGTGAGCGATCCGCCCTCTTTCCTGCGCAATCATGATCTCCAGATGACAGTTAAAAATCAGGCCAAGGGTAAATTTAAAATTGAATTTGAATATGACCTGCGGCTGCATGATATCACCTATCGCGTCACCGAAGGGGCGATAAAGGTCAAACTTGATAATACCGGATACTATCCGGCGCTTATCATAGAGAATGCCGACCTTGTACCCCAAAAAATGGATGAAATCATGCTGCCGAAAGGCGCTAAACGGGTTTTGTTTTTTGATTTCAACAGCTTTGATGCAGATTTAAGAAATTACTATGGGAGCGTCAAGCGCCTTACCGGCAATCCGGATTATACACACTATTTTTACTACTATGAAGCCGGCAATTACAACAGCTACTACTTCAGGACTCTTGATGCAGTTGCCAAACTGGATACCGACAAGATGGGGCTTTCGCTTGAAAACGGAACCCTTAAATATTATCAGACAGTGCTGGACAATATAAAATCCCGCCTTGGAACCGATTTTGCCGATCAGGTCATTATAGTTACACGTTTCGGCAAGAAATTTTCTGAAGAATTAAAGAAGTATGCCGATGAAATCGGTATGAAGAAGAACATGGTGATAACGCTTCGGTCCTATGATGACATCAAGTGAACTGACGGGATGCCTGATGTGCCGGTTTTTGGGATGCGCCCGAACCCCGATAAACGGGACTCTTTTCAGTACCCCCTTGAGGGGTAGAAAAACGCAGGAAATAATCTCTTACTTACTAATGGTCTGCGGAACGCCGGGAGTATCTTGTCATGCTCTTTAGCAGAGACTTTCGCATATTACAGGTTGTGTGCCTGAAAATGCTTTTCCGGAAAGCCACCCGGAAGCGATTCGTCTGTTTAGTCGTCACTTTTTTGTTTTTGATGGGTTTCAACACATACAGCTACGTAATGACGTTTATTAAAACGGAATCGCTGAAAAAGGAGGTTCTGGATGAAAAAGCCTTCAAGTTTTTTTTCATACGCCAGCGAACCCCTGACGACTTTGAAAAATTTCTTGCTGGGAACAGGCAGCAATTGCACAAGCTGGGCGCTGAAATTGTCGGAAAGGCATTCATATATCAAAACAACCTGTATATTCATTTTCTGGCGCCGTCGGAATTAATGCCTGACCACGCGGCCGGTGAAAACGACGCAATTTTGTTGTTGTACGGTATTTTTAATATGGCTCAGGCTGCCGGGGATTTTTATGTTGAGGGGAGTGGAGCGGGAGATCGAACCCGGGTTAAGGGAATGTATATCGATTACAATGGAATCCGCCTGGAGAAAGAGATTATCCAAAGCAGGCGCACAGCGCTGAAACGCGACCTTACGGATATCGCCGATATGATGCTTGCGGATGTCGGCGACAAAAGAAGGGATGTTATAAATTCGTTGAAACAGAGAATTACCGACAATCTGAAAAGGGCGCAGGGGAATGAAAAGAGCGGACCAAATCTGTATCTAAGCAGGGTTGAATCCGTAGTCCCGATGAATTATCTGCATATTTTGGAACATCTTAAGCAGGATAATACCACTGACGTGATAGATTTGCTCGATTCTGTAAAATGTTACCCGGATTCCACTATTGAAACGGACAAGACATATCTGAATGTTCCGGAAAGTTATCTCGGTAAAGCTTTGTATGCCGATATCGATATATATCCCAGGTATATCCCTTTATATATTCCGGATTTATTGATGCCGCAATGGAACTGGCTGCTCTACCAGAATATCCATTTAAATGATGATTTCATGAATTACATCAACAGCATGCATTTTAAGGGACATTACCTGTTTTCCTATGAAAAGTCTCATATTATCAGGGACAGGGTAAGAAATATAAATGATGATATACGGTCCAACCATCTTCGTTTTTACCTTACGGATTTATCAATGGGAATCGCTTTTCCGTTCATGATTTCCCTGTTTGCGTTCATTCATTTGAAAACGGAGATAGCGTTTTTGCTCATGTATAAAAACAGGATAAGAGAGATACTGCTGATATTCTGGATGCTGCCGGTAAGCCTGATGCTGCTTATAAAGTGCGGTGTTCCGGCGGGATTTTATTTGTTTATGGGAACCAAAGGCGCCCCTGCCGACATGATACTGCAGTTGTTTGTTACTTTTTTAGCTGCAGCAGCGGGTTTTTATCCTATAAACAGATGGTGCTTCAGCCAATTTACAGGTGACACACTGAACCTGTATGCCCTTCATAAAGGAAGATAATCCCATGCAAAGCCTTTTTGAAGTGAAGTTTCCTCTGGTTGTGAAATGGGACGATAAGGTCACCATTACGTTCAACCTGCAGAAAGGGAATGCACTCGAATTTAAAAGCGGAGTTTATTTTCTGCACGGAGACAATGGCTCCGGCAAAACGACCTTTCTCAATCTGCTTGCCTTAACGGCCGGCGATATAGGGAAAGGATGGGAAACCGGCGCAGGGGCTGTCGCATATAACGGCAAAGCTTATAACAGCCCGGACTTTAATCACATTCGGGCTGCCAAGTTACGGGAGCGATATTTTTGCATTTTCCCGCAGAAAGTTTTTTTTCTGCCTGTTTCAACCCGTGACAATTACATTGTTTTAAACGGTTCGGACAGAAACAGGGAAGTGTCTTTTTCTTTGAAGGAATATCCTGATTTGCTTTCGGGCGGCCAGCAGCAGAAAGTCCTGATGGATATTATCCTGGACGAAAAAAAGCCTGTGTGGTTTCTGGATGAACCACTTTCGAATCTGGACGCCGAAAGGCGGCGCTATTTCTGGGTGATGCTGGAAAAGGCATATAAAAAAAATCTCCGGACAGCATTTTTTATTGATCATTGGATGGGCAGGGAACTTAAAAATGACCGGCATTTTTGCTTTTATAACACCCTGCAGGTAGTTACGGAGAATCGCCAGAAATACTCTGTTCCGGAAATAGAAAGCAGATATATTGAGATATATGAGAACAATGCTCCGCTGGAATTTTTTGCGCGGCAGATTGAAGAACACCTTTTTTTGAAACCGGACGCGGCTTTTAGTAAGTAAGAGATTATTTCCTGCGTTTTTCTACCCCTCAAGGGGGCACTGAAAAGAGTCCCGTTTATCGGGGTTGGGAAATGAGAAAAGGTTGATGCAAGATAATTTATTCAACAATAAAGGACATAAGTTGAAAAATGAAACCTTCGATACTCAGTTTTATCTGTAGAATTATTGCAATGACATTTTTTATCATGGGTCTTGGGTTTTCTCCGGCTGCGGGAGTGGAATTTATTACCAGAGATAAATTTCAATCCGAAAAGAATCCCTATAAGGATTTACCGGTCAGGATTCTTTTTAAAAAGCTTTCGGAAAGCCAGGGTGATGAAAAACGGCAGATCAGAAATCTCATTATATTAAAGCAGGTTTTTGAGCATGGCATACAGGAGCAGGAAAAAGCCGGGCTTGTAAAGTACAAGCGGACTTATGGAATTATAAAGGAGTTAAGCCGGGAAACACTGAAAGTGTCGGCAGCCGAAACGGGTCAGGATGTTTCATACTATGTCGGTATTGACGGCATACCTCTTGAAAATCCCAGGAATTACAATATTACGACGGAAAATGCCGGCCGGTACGCGGCCATTATTTACACACTCGATGAGAGGATATACAAGATCGAAATCGGTTTTCTGATAGCCGAACCGTCAGGACTCTCCCTGAAGCGATCAGGCGAGAATAATGTGATAAGCTGGAACAGTCCGGTAACCATCCAAAAGCCATCAGGATATCAGGTTTTTATTAATGACCGGCCTTTAAAAACAGTTGAAGATCCGGTTGCGGATGTTCCCAGGACAAAAGGTAAAGCTGATTTATATAAGGTAAAAGCGGTTTATAAACACGGAAGCGGAGTTATTGTGTCTGCAGCGTCCGGTGAACTGCAGGATCATATTACGTTGGCAGAAATAAATCAGGAGAAGCAGGGGAAATCGGCGGCAGAAAAGTATGCTCTTGTGACGGCTGGGCTGAAGTCCGGTGAATGGGAGAAGGCAAAAAGCCTCCTATATGAGAATCAGGCTCTGTTTGCGGCGCATCTTTCAAAGCCGCAGCAGGATGACGCAGCGGCGCTTGCGGTATTTTTCAACAGGATTGACGAAGGCGACCGTATTATGGAGGCTGTGCCGCAGACGACCGAGAGTCTGGATAAGGCTGTTGAGGCGTATGGCCGGGCGCAGGGGCAGGCAGGCGGACTGGATGTCGGGTTTATTAAACAGGAAAAGATAAAATCGGTATCGGCGCGTCAGGCTGCTTTAAAGACGCAGCAGCAGAAGGAATTCGCGTCAGGAAAATATGCTCTGGTTACTGCGGCATTGATGTCCGGAGAGTGGGAGAAGGCGAGAATCAGGTTGTATGAGAACCAGTCTCTTTTTACGGCGCATCTTTCAAAGCCGCAGCAGGATGACGCAGCGGCGCTTGCGGTATTTTTCAACAGGATTGACGAAGGCGACCGGCTTGCTGCGGAAGCGCCGGAGACGGTTGAAGGCCTCGATAAGGCCGTGGAGGCATTCGGACGGGTTCCGGAAAAAGCCGGCGGGCTGGATGTTGGATATATCCGGAATGAGAAGATCGGGTTGATCATGGCGCGACAGTCGGCATTGAAGGACCAGCAACTTAAAGAACAGCAGGAGAAGGAGCAGCAACTGAAGGACCAGGCCGTCCGGGAAGCCGTAAAAGAGCCGGTATTACCTCCCGAAAAAACCGTAGCGGAAAAACCTGCAACGTATCAGGCCGGTTCCATAACGGGAGTCAAACAGGCAGTGATTGATTTTAAAGAGAAAAAATATACATCTGCCTTCAATAATCTCATGGCGGTATACAGCAACCAGATTGCCAATATTCAGAAAGGCGGTTCAGGGTATATCAAGGGAGTTCTTGGTTTACCGCCCAGATACAGAGCTGAAATTCTTTTTCTGGTGGAATTTGAACGTTTAAGGGAAAAGAGCAACAATGACACGGAAGCTATCAGAACAGGGCTTGAATATCTGTTCGGCAACATAGAAGGCATGCAGGGTCCATGGGCTATTATTACTGAAGATAAAAGAACGCTGATTAAACAGCATATCACTGAGTTTAAATAGTTTCCATCCGGAAATGGCAATTTTGTGCAATCACGGCGTCAATCCGCTGGATTTCTTGTGCGACGTACTATGCGTATGTTTTTAGCGCAATCCCTTGATTTTTGGGAGAAGAGCCTAAAATAATTGTTTGGCTTTTGCTATATTTTCCACGTCTCCCATCACAATTATGGTCAGATCTTCAATTAAAACCGTGTGAAGCGGCGGGTTAAAAAGTATTTCCCTGTCCTTATATCTTGAACCCAGGACAACGAGATTGTATTTATCCGTTAATCCAAGTTCGCTGATCTTTTTCCCGATTATCCGGGAATTATTTAAAACATCAAGCTGGCTGATGCGGATATTCCCCTGGCTGCTTCGAAGCATGCTGTCAAGAAAATCGACTACAGCAGGGCGGAGCATTTCTGAAGCCATGCGAAGCCCGCCGATGAAATTGGGAGAAACCGTGCTGTCCGCTCCGGCCTTTTTCAGCTTGGGCTGAAGACTCTGATCCACCATCCTGCTTATAATACGGATATCGCCGTTTAACATCCTTGCGGTCATTGTCACATAAAGGGTATCTTTATCGGAAGGAAGACATATGACAATTCCGGCTGCCTTATCTATTCCGGCTATTATCAGGTTATGATCATCCGTGGCGTCTCCCTTGATATAAAGAAGGCCT
>CAYVMK010000003.1:0-756 GCA_964452445.1 uncultured Desulfonema sp.
ATAATAAAATCATACTTATTTTTGGGGCTATCCGTTCTTACAAGGGAATAGATACGGCCCTTAAAGCTTTTGCGGAGGTTTTAACAAAAGCGCCGGAATCCCGTCTGCTGATTGCCGGGAAATTATGGGGAAAGTGGGAGCCTTACGATGATCTGATAAAGGAGTTAAAGATAGGGAACAAAATCTCAACCCACCTGGAATACATCCCTTCAGGGGAAGTGTACCGGTATTTCACGGCCGCGGATATTGTCATTCTGCCATACCATCACTTTGACAGTCAGAGCGGCGTGGGAGCAACTGCCGTTTCTTTTCGCAAGCCTCTTATTGTAACGGATGTCGGGGGATTGCCGGATATTGTCACAGATCGGCGATTTGTAGTTTCTCCTGACGATCCATCCTATCTTGCGGCGGTGATAACGGAATGTCTCAACAGCCCTGACCTGTTGGAAGAAATGTCGAAAGCATCGGATATCGTCGCCAAAAAACTCGCATGGCCGGCCATAGCTGAAAAAACCTGTTCAGTGTACCGGAGAATGCTTGGCGAATGAGAGAGCCCTCATAAAGAGGTTAAAACCGTGAGCTATCTGAAAGAAGTACTTCCTAAAATGATAAGATACCGTCTGGCCCGATGGAGAATCGTGACTTACGGGCTGCCGCTGAATCTTACCTTTTCGGTCACCAATATGTGCCAATCCCGTTGCCGAACCTGCGCAATATGGTCCGTATATCCCAAAAAACCCAAACACACCCAACACA
>CAYVMK010000003.1:766-19233 GCA_964452445.1 uncultured Desulfonema sp.
GTGTTGGGTGTGTTTGGTTGGGTTTTTTGAGATATACGGACCATATTGCGCAGGTCCGTATATCTCAAAGAACCTGAAAAACTTTCACATGAACTGGCAATTGGTGAAATAGAAAAAATATTCCACTCAATGGGGCACATTTATGTTTTCAACATAAGCGGCGGAGAGCCGTTTTTGCGGCCGGATATAACAGAGATTGTAAAACTCGCCTGCCGGTATCTTTCGCCTGGCATTATCCATATTCCCACAAATGCTGTCGATGTTGAATCGGCTTATAAAAAAACGCGCGAAATAGTAAAATATTTGGATGAAAATTATCCGTCCGTCAGGCTTACTGTAAAACCAAGCCTGGATCATGTCGGAGATAAACATGACGAAATCCGGGGCGTTAAGGGCAACTTTAATAAAGTCATGGAGTTGTTTGACCGTCTCAAGGGAATAAAGGAAGAATTTCCCAATCTTCATGTTGAGCTCGGCACCGTTATTTCAAGATGGAATGTAAGCGATATAGAAGAAATTGCCCGATTCGTCGGCACACTCGGCCCGGACAGTTACAGAAATGAAATTGCTGAAGAGCGCTCCGAAATGTTCAATGCCGGAAATTCAATCACGCCGGCGGCTGAGGCTTACAAGCGGGCAATCGGACACTTTATTCCGCGCATCAGGGCAGGAATGAAAAACGATTCATTATTCCAACGCATAACCGGCGCATTCCGCCTTGTATATTACGATCTTGCCGTAAGAATTCTTGATGAAAAACGGCAGGTGATTCCTTGTTATGCCGGAATTTCAAACGCGCATATGTCGCCATACGGCGATGTCTGGGCCTGCTGCACTCTGGGTTACGAGAAATCCATGGGGAATTTGCGCGAACACGATTATGATTTTCATCGATTATGGAACAGCCCGCAGGCCAGGGAAGTGCGCTCATATATTCATGCCGGCAACTGCCATTGCCCCATGGCCAACCAGATGTATTCCAATATTCTGATGCATGGGCCGTCACTCGGGCGGGTGCTGTATAAAATATTGACATTTTCATAACTTGGTGACAATTCGAATTATTATAAGTCTTAATATGTAATTCATCAGGGAGATCAAAATGAGAAGCACAATTACGTCCAGAGGTCAAACGGTTATTCCGGCGGCGATTCGGCGGCGTTTTCAGCTCGACCCATCGAAAAAACTGGAGTGGATCATGGATCATAACGGGATTAAGGTTGTGCCTGTCGAAGCCGACGCTATTGAAGCATTTCGCGGACGGGGTAAAGGCGGTTCGGTGAAAAGGCTTCTTCACGAACGCAAACGCGACAGCGTGCTTGAATGAAAAGATACCTGCTTGATACATCGGCTTTTCTCACGCTTCGAGATGATGAAGACGGCGCCGACCAGGTGGCGGACATCCTGCGGATGGCCCAAACACAAAACGCGCATTGTTTTGCCTGCTTTTTAACGTTGATGGAAGTTTTTTATCGTGTCTGGAAGGATGAAGGCGAGCGTGAGGGTAGGCTTGCTTATGAACAGTGTCAAACTCTTCCGGTAAACTGGATTCATGAAGACCGTCAACTGCTCGAAAAAGCCGCTGAAATAAAGGCAAATTATGGGCTGTCGCCGGCCGATGCCTGGATAGGCGCCAGCGCAATATTAAACGATAGCATTCTGGTGCGCAAAGATCCTGAGTTCGAAGCTCTGGATTGCGCGCAGTTGCGCCTGCCATATAAAATTCCGGCCTCCGGAAAAAAATAAATCAATTATAGAAACAAGGGCCAATCGTGAATTATCTTATCACCGGGGCGACCGGATTTGTCGGTCCGCACTTGATTAAAAAGCTCATGGATAACGGCCATGCCTGCCGATGCCTGGTGCGACCGGGGAGCGAAAAGAAAATATCGCACATTGCCGGAGTCGAAATTGTAACCGGAGATATTGAACATCCTGAAACATTGATCGGAATTGCTAAGAATATGGATTGCCTCATTCACATGGCAACTCTCGGTCATATGAGCAACTTTAACGTCAGTGAGGCGCAGTTTGACGCGGTCAATGTTGGAGGGACCGTCAATATCATGAAAGCGGCTTTAGATGCAGGCGTGAAAAAAATAGTGCATTGCAGCACTGTTGCGGCAATGGGAATTTGCCGGGATATTCCGGCAACCGAAAAAAGCGAATGCTTCCCTCACCATCCCTACGGCAGAAGCAAACTTCGGGCGGAAAAAGAGGTATTGCGGATGGTGCGTGAAGAAAGTCTGCCGGCAGTTATTATCAGGTTTTCCATGGTTTATGGCCCCGGCGACAGGAGGGACATGTTAAAACTCGTCCGCATGGCAAAAAAGGGGCTTTTCCCCAAGGTCGGCAACCGGCCCAAGCTGACACCGCTTATCCATGTGGATGATGCCATCGATGGCCTGCTTCTGGCTGCTGAAAAAGGAATGCCGGGTGAGATCTATCTGATTACCAACAGGCAGTCAGAACCATTTGATGCGATCCGAAAAATCATTCAGGATGCCCTGGGTTCCAGAAAACCCACCCTTTATGTGCCTGAATGGGCCGCATTGGCGGCCGCCGCTTTCATTGAAAAAACGTTTTCATTTATCGGCAAATCCCCGCCGGTTTCCAGAAAGAACATCGAATCAACGCTGGCGGACAGGGTTTTTTCGATTGAAAAAGCGAAAAAAGAGCTGGGATTCAATCCGAAGATCGATCCATGCGCCGGAATAAAAGAGACGGTTATCTGGTATAGGGAAAAAGGTTGGATATAAAGAGAGGTGCCGGTGAGAAAGGAAGTTGAAGTATTCGGAGTGACTTACGACAGGTATGTTCTGCTGCAGCTTCATAAGATATTCGCAGAGCAATTGAACCTGAAGAGAGTGATTGAAATGCCGAGCCACGGCGCAAAAGCAGCGGGTTCATTGTATTCGATTGGTTTCGGAAAAGCCGGATGCGATGTGACGTTAGTTAATCCGGAAATGGAGATGATGTACGGGTGGGGAGATCTGGGGATTAAAGATAAGGTTGAAACGTTTTTGAATATTGATGTTTACAATTCTGGTTTTGAAAATAATCAGTTTGATCTTGCCTGGAATTTCGTAACCTGGACTGGGCTGGATGATCCGCTGAAATATCTTGAAGAGATGAAACGGATCTCAGCAAAATATGTTCTTCTTGTAACATGCAATAATTTCCAGCCGGGCTATCCGTGGCACAGACTTATACATAAAATATTTGGTTTTCCATGGACTCATGGTCAGGTTGAATACAACCACATAACAAAAGTTAAAAAAATGTTTTATCAAACCGGCCTGAAAGTCATCGAATACGGTGCCATAGACACGCCGGGCTGGCCTGATCCGAGCGGCCCGAGAGATGTGCGCCTCCACAGAAGATTCGGAAGCAGGAACGAAGAACCGCCGAAAGAAAAACCGGTATGGGAAGCGCCGTTTATCGAATACGTCAGAACCGGCAATTACCCCGGATGGATGAAAGCTTTGGGATTATGGGACATGACCTTTAGGAAAGGCGTGTTCAAACTGCCCATGAGTCATCTGTTTTATGTGCTCGGGAAGAAACAAAACGTTTAGCATTGACATTTGTCATAAATATGTACAATATATATGTACATATCATTTGGAGGCAAATATGACAATTCAGACAACGTACACCCACGCACGGGCGCGCTTGGCCCCCTTGCTGGATGAGGTTACAAAAAACAGGGAGGTGGTTATCATTCAGCGTCGAGGAAGCGAAGACGTCGCTATGATAAGTGCCGACGAGTTGGCCGGTGTTCTTGAAACAGCCCGTTTGTTGCGATCTCCCCATAATGCGCAGCGACTTTTCACAGCACTTGACAGAGTTCGAAAAGAAGCAGGCGTCCCTCAAACAATCGATGAACTCCGCAACGAGATTGGTTTTGACCAGGAACCCTAAAAAATCGACACAAACAAGGAAGGAACGGGAATCCGTTTTTCAGCCGGAATTCAGGGAAGACCTGCGCTACTGGGTCGAGACCGACCGCAAGACAACGCTTCGTATTTTTCATTTGATTGAGGCAATAATGCGAGACCCGTTTCAAGGCATCGGCAAACCCGAGCCGTTAAAATTTCTGGGCACAGGTGTTTGGTCCCGCCGCATTACCCAGGAACATAGGCTGGTCTATGTCGTCGGGCATGAAAGAATCGATTTTATACAAGCTCGTTATCATTACGGATCATGAATTTGATTGTTAAATATTAATTTGACACAATTTAAAATAATGGCTATTGTCAGAAATAAATATGTACATAATCAGGGGTATCCAACCATGATAAATATAGGCGTTAAAGAGTTTAGAGACAGCCTCAGCGCCACCCTTAAGAAAGTGGAAGATGGGGAGATAATAAGAATCATGCGACACGGAAAAGCTGTTGCGGAGCTTAAGCCGCTGATAACCCCCAGTGAGCAACTGTTATTAAATAATCTGAAAAATAAAGATATGTTGGGAGGCGGCAAAGGCAATATCGGTTTAATAAAGAGCGTTAAGAACAAGGCGCCGGATATGCCGGTTTCCGACTTTATTGCTCATGACCGCAAATGATTTCCTATTTTGACAGCAGCAGCATAGTAAAATGGTTTTTTGACGAACCATATGCTGAAATTGCGCGTTCGCTTAAAAAAGAAACTGATATGGCTTTTACTTCTTTGATGTCTTACCCTGAAATTTTATCTGCCTTCAGACGTGCATGGAAAGAAAAACGATGTTCAAAATACGACATGGAAATCGTTCAGGGTGAATTTCTAAGGATTTGGAATGATTTCAGATGGATTAAACCAAATGAAATATTGATTTCCAATACCAGAGAACTCATTTTCAAGCATGAATTGAAAGGATATGACGCTGTTCACTTAGCATCTTCACTGATGTTGAAGCAAGAAAGCAACGGAATGGAGATATTTTTCTCATGCTTTGACAAAACCCTGAATAGGGCTGCTGAAAAAGAAGGGTTAATGATACATGAGTTATTTATGTGATAAGATTTTTTTCAGCTAATCAAAAGCTAAAATCATGTCCCCTGTCAGTGCTTTTTTAAAATGAATATCATTGGATATTATAAGATCAACGCTGTTTACCAGCCCTGACGCAAGAATCAGGCTGTCCATCACTCTTAATTGAGACCATTGTATTGCCGAATTCTTTCCAATATGCTCCAGAACGTCTCCCGTTATGTCCTGACAATGTATGTTCGGAAAATTCATAAGATATTTTTTAACTTCAAGTGCTTTTTCTATTAATCCCTTTTTCAAAGGACCCTGCATCACTTCTGCTACTGATATAACCGACAGTACGGCCGACACTTCACCTTTTTCAATCATCTCAAACAATTGCCTTGATAATTTCTCGTAAGGTGATATTGAATCGGTCAGGTAAATGATGATATTTGTATCAACCAATACACATTTTCCTGTTACGGTTTTTTCCAGGACGGAGGATTTTATCACGATGACCTGTCTTTTCGTTCTTTATCTATATATTCTTTGACATGGTCCGCATCTTCACCAAAGCTGCCCGCTGTTAAACCTGACAACTTTTCAGTGAAAGAAGTAACCGGATAGAGGATGATTTTATTGTCTTCCCTGCTTAAGAGGATTTTTGTGCCTGATTTTATATTCATCTCTTTTCGAATACGCGCAGGCAGGATAATGTATCCCCTGTTTGAAACTGTCGTGCTATCAGTAATCATGCTGTTATTCTCCATAAATGCTGTTTGTTTCATAATTAGCTGCAAAATCGATTATTGTCAACATAATATAATATTGCAGCCGATTAATATAACAAACTGAGATTATAATAGAATGCGTCAGAACCGGCAATTATCCCGGCTGGATGAAATCTTTGGGATTATGGGACATGACCTTTAGGAAAGGCGTGTTGTTCAAGCTGCCTATGAGTTATTTGTTTTATGTGCTGGGGGATAAGTGAGAATCGTTCAGGCAGATTATTCGCTGCCATATAGTTTGTAGCTTTTTCTTTTAAGAAAACCGAGGCCGCTTTTCATGGCTCCGTAATATTTGGTGAACCTCATGAACCACAGCGCTCTTCGGGAAAGCGGCAGTCCGCGGTCAAGCATAAAGACCGAAAAAGACCTGATAAGCGCTCTGAGTAAATTTGCAGGGGGGATCTCAATTAAAGCGCCATTGGGTAAGTCAGGCAAAGGGACTCCTTCTATCGCAGACTGCAGCCGCCGGGCAGATGCCTGGCGAAGATGGCGCAGAGCCATGAATGTAAGATAATCCTTATACCGGTTTTTATGCTTGTATCCTGCGTCAGGTCGGACCTTTCCGTTGATGAAATGCCTGTGGTCGATAATAACGTTGTCAAGATAGAACATCCGGTTGTAACCGGCATGTTTCAGCCTGATGAATATATCGAAAAGATGATCGTCAATGAACAGATCGTCATATTCTTCGGGATATGGGTGGCAGAGAATTTCACACGTTTTCCGCGACATGATCGGAAACGTGGATAAATGCGCCCGCTCCATGTCATCCGGATATGCCAGAAAGATGCCGTCTTCAAATCTGCGGCAGAAATTTATGATTATTTCGTCCCATCCCGGCGTGCATACGGTAAGGTCATCGTTCATCAGCATGATGATGTTTCCTGATGATTTTTCCAGGCAGATCGTATTATAGGCTCCCATTGTCGAACGTGGACCGATTGTTCTGACTATGTCAAGCTTCTCTTCATCCAGCCGGTGACTCTCCGTGTCATCCTCATCCATGCAAAGGACTATCTCCAGGCTGCTTGTATCGGCTGTGTAATCAAGGATGCTATTAAACAATCTCCTGACAAGAAGCGGTCGTCCCCTTGTAGGAAGCAGTAAAGAGATTCTGTCACTCATCAGCGTATTTCCGCGCAAGTTTGCAGGACGATATTTCCCGGATATGCCGGACGGTTTCGCTTCCAAATTTTGTACCGATTTTATCAAGGTAGGCCGGGTTGCTGAAATAGACATCAAAGGCATGGTCACGGAAACGAAGAACCTGCGAACTCGACAGGTATCTGGTGGGCAACGGCAGTGTTTCATAACCGTACTGGGAATAGCCCTGCCAGGTTTCGGGAAGCGGCAATCCATTTTTGACTGCATCCCTGTATAGCTGCGAACCGGGATAAGCCATGGCGGAATAGAAATTGGCCCATTCGGCATTGATGTCAAGCGCCCGGTCAAGTGTTCGCTGCATGGAATCCTGATCATCATCAGGGAGACCGAAAATGAAATTGGCGCAAATATAGAGACCTGCGTTGTTGGTCATCCTGACTACTTCGTCAGCCATATCGCTTGTGTATCCTTTTGTAACACTCTTTAAAACCTTATCGCTTCCGGATTCGAACCCATAAGCTATCCATTTGATACCGGCCTTCTTCATTTTCAAAAGCATGGTTGCGGTTATGGTGCTGACCCGAGCATATGCCCAGATATTCAGATCATATCCCCGTTCAATTATCAGGTCACAGAGTCTTGAAACGTGCGCCTCCTTTAAGGCAAACATTTCATCGAGAATCTTGATATTCTTTATGCCGTAGCATCTCACAAGGTAATCGATTTCCTCGATTACCTTTTCAGGGCTTCTGAACCTGATGCCTGATTTGCCAAAAAAGGAGTTGATGCAGCAGAAACTGCACTTGAAGGGGCATCCGAGGCTTGTGTAGATTACGGCGTAAGGTTGCCTTGCATTGATATTTTCGAAACAGTGCCAGTTGTGCGCCCTGTAATTATCCATAGGCAGAAGATCCCATGCAGGCATAGGCAATGTATCTAAATCCTTAAAGAGCTGTGCTCGTGGATTGGATATTATATGGCCGTCTTTTTTATACCAAAGTCCGGCTATCGGAAAATCTTCACGGTTTGCCTTCAATGCATCAAGAAGCTGCGGGAGGGTATAGAACCCTTCGCCTTCGCAGACGAAATCAACGTTTTCTTCCATCAGTGTGCGTTCCGGCAATGCGGAAGGATGAAGACCAAGCAGGAGAGTCCGGATTTCAGGGAATAGATTTTTCATGTGATCGATAATCGAGCCTGCGCCTGTCATATTCATTGTGGATGCCGAAGGGTTGGTTCCGGAAACGACTATTGCCGCAACCATGGGAGCGGCTGCGCCAATTGTCCCGGCGGTCTCTTCCGGACTCCTGTTTTCATATTCGGCGTCAAAAAGATCGGTCGAAAAACCCTTTGATCGCACATGTGCAGCAAGGAGGGCTGCCCATAGCGGCGGCTCAATCGCGGTAATGCTGAAAGCGCTCAGTTCGCCGTACAATTTTTTTTGACTTCCCGGCTTTATGAAGATGATATCCGGAGAACCCATCCGTGCCTCCTCAATTCTTCTGGAAATCGGTCAGAAAGTTTTCAAGCGTTTTAAGAACATAATCCATCTCTTCGGTACCCAAATCCTGGTGAACGCCAATATGAATTCCATGTCTCCCGACATATTCGGCATTTGGGAATTCACCCTCCTTGTGTCCGAGATATGCAAATCCGCGGCACTGGGTTGGCATGGAAGCAAAAAGGGTGCGGGTTTCTATTCCACGCGTCTCCAGAAAGTCTGTGAGTTGGGCTCGTGTAAAACATGCGTCCTTTTGAATGATGAGAGGTATTGCATGCGGTCCTATTTCTTCAAACGGTTCTTCCTTTATGGTCGAAAGAAAGGGCGCAAACCGGTCAAAACGCTCCAACACATAAAGAAGGTTCCGTCTGCGTTTGTCGACAATTTCCCTGTAATTATCCATATTACCCAAACCTATGGCTGCTTCGATTTCGTTCATTTTGCTGGAATAGCCGATTCGTTCGAATATAAAACGAATATCTTCGCCATCGCTCTCCCGGAAACGTTTAGGGCAGTATTTGGAAGCCGTATTGAGGGTGCATTCCCTGCATTTGCATGCGCGTCCGTGAGAACGGAGAGAACGGAGTATTTCAGCATGTTCTTCATTGTGAGTCGTTATAATACCTCCTTCACCTGTGGTGATGATATGCGCAAGGTAGAGGCTGAAGGCTCCCAGGTCGCCAAGCGATCCGGCGGGCCTGCCCTTATACATGGCTCCGTGAGCTTCGGCGGCGTCTTCGATCACATACAAGCCGTATTGTTTTGCGATTGCATTTATAGTATCCATATCCGCTGGTTTTCCCATGAGATGAACCGGCATAATGGCTTTTGTTTTATCGGTTATTGCCGCTTCAATCCGCTTCACATCAATGTTGAGAGTCGGGAGGTCAATATCCACAAAAACCGGCTTGAATCCGGCGTGAATAACGGCATTGCCTGTTGCCACGAAAGAAAGGGCGGGAATGATCACCTCATTCCCTCGCTTTGCTCCATAATCATGCAGGACTGCGAGGGCCAGAATATCGGCATCCGTTCCACTGCTGACCGCAACAGCCTCTTTTACTCCGAGCAACTCCGCAAATCTTTTTTCAAATTGCCGGACATATTTACCGCTCGATATCCTGGTAGTTTCCAGAATCTCATTAATAAGTTTTTTGGAGAGCGGAGGAACCGAGATGGTTCCAAACGGTATTTTTTTCCCCTTTTGCCTTTTTGCTTTCACGATATTTCCTTCCCGTCAGGTATTGTTTCTTTATAGTAATCATTTAGTGCATAATACATTAAATTTGGCGCGACATCGGCAAAATCGAATCCTTTTTGTTCCGGCTTGCCCGGTGGCAATTTATAAATCCGTTTATGACATCATCTTTTCATTCCTGTGAGTTCCCTTGCGGCGGCAGCTATTTCATTTTTTCCCTGATAGAATGCCTCTTCGAGGGTATAGCCTGCCGGGGTCGGGACATCCGGGCCTGCCACTCTTAAAATCGGAGCCCTCATGTATCTGAATCCTTTTTCGGCCACAATGGCTCCGATTTCCGCCGTGATACCCCCTGTCTTCCAGCCTGTATCAGATATTACAATACGGCCCGTTTTCGCGACTGAAGAGAGAATGATCTCCTCGTCCAAAGGACGCAATGTGCGCAGATCAATGACTTCGGCATCTATGCCCTCCTTTGCAAGATCCTCTGCGGCCAGATATGACTCGGTAGCCATGTGAGATATGGCAAGGAGTGTTACATCTTTTCCCGGCCTTCTGACGACACCCTTTCCTAACGGGATGCGATAGATATGATCCGGCACGCAGCCGGTTTGCCTGAAGTTGAAACGATGCTCAATTATAATGACAGGATTGTTGTCTGCGATTGCCGAGAGCATTAATCCCTTGGCGTCGTATGCGGTGCTCGGCATCACTAGTTTTAATCCCGGAATATGCATGAATAATCCTTGAAGCGCCTGTGAATGCTGCGCGGCAGATCCCCAGCCCCTCCCTATACAGGCCCAGACGACTAAAGGAACATTAACTTCACCGCCGAACATGTAGCTCCATTTTGATGCATGGTTGATCAGCTGATCCATTGCAAGAAGAAGGAAGTCAGGCCGGTTGTGAAAATAGACAGGGCGCATTCCTCCGATTGCTGCACCGATAGCTATCCCGGTGAGGCCGTTTTCAGCCAGCGGCGTGTCGAAAACGCGTTCCTGGCCGTATTTCTTGTGCAAGTTGAGTGTTGTCCCGAACATCCCGGACGGGTCGTCTACTCCCTGTCCCATTAGAAAAACATTCTCATCAAGGGACATTGCCTGATCCAGAGCTTCCCGGACAGCTCCCGCATAAGAAATTCTGCGGTTGCAACCTTCTGATTCATTATAGAAATCAGGCTCATCGATTTCAGGATTGACTTTGGACCAGGGCATGCGTGTCATCCTCCATACAAGTATAAAAACAAATCTTCATTTTTCGGCAGCGGACTTTCCTGTGCAAATCGGAAAGCTTCGTCAATCTCACGATCGATTTTATCATTCATATTTAACAGCTCATGATCAGCGGCAGTTCCGGAAGCCAGAATTTTATCACGAAAACAAGCAACCGGGCACTTACTTTCCCAGACGGCGATTTCCTCCGCTGTCCGGTAGCCGAGCGAAGCATCATTACCGGCGCCGGCATGCCCCCTCATCCTGTATGTTTTACATTCAATGAACGAGGGACCCATAGCGCTCCTTGCCCGGTCAACGGCAGCTTTTGCGGCTTCATATACTTCTATAACGTCGTTTCCGTTGGTTTTCCGGCTATAAAGAAGTTCGGGATGAGCTTCATGAAAGATCACCTCACCCGCTTTTCTTTGCGATACATGGGAACAAACAGAATACTGGTTGTTTTCATAGACAAAGATCACCGGAAGCTTTTTCAGCATGGCAAAATTGATGCTTTCATACAGAACACCTTCATCGGTAGCGCCATCGCCAAAAAAAACAACACTGACCCTGTTTTGTTTCTTGATTTTAATTGCAAGGGCAAGACCGGTCCCGATTGGAATTCCTCCGCCGACTATTGATGAGCTTCCAATATGCCCCTTTGCTGTGTCGATCAGATGCATCGAGCCGCCCCGGCCTTTTGAACAGCCGGTTACCCGGCAATGAAGCTCGGCTATCAATTTTTTCAGGTCGCCGCCTTTTGCCAGGTAGTGACCATGGCCGCGGTGACTGCTGGAGATGTAATCATCTTCTTTCAGATTAGCACAAACTCCGGCTGCAACTGCCTCCTGTCCTATGCACAAATGAATAGGAGTCTTCATTTCATCCAGATGGTAGAGAGACTCTATTTTAAGCTGAACCATTCGGATTCTCAGCATTTCATAATAGAGAGACAGGATTGTTTCACGTGATAGCTCCATATCCGCCGGACTGCTATGTCTGCTCGATCGTGAGTTCTCTGAAAACTCTGTTCGGTTGTTTGGCCTCTTTTTCAAGTTCTGCATAGTTCTCCTGCTGGGGACCAAAAAAAATTATCTGACTTCCTGAAAATTCAAACTTGAAAGGCACGTAAATCAGCTTGCCGAGCCTTTCTCGTATCCTTTTCTGTGCCCCGGGAGGAGCAAAAAGCAGCATGAATCCGCCACCGCCCGCCCCGGTTACCTTACCTCCTAAGGCGCCTGCCGATAGAGCTTCCTTATAGATATCGTCTATCATGGGGTTGGATACAATCGGGCTTAAAGTGCGTTTTGCCTCCCATGATTCGTGGAGAAGTTCGCCAAAGCCAATCATATCATGGCTGTCGGCCAGAATCGAGATGCTTTCATTTATAAGATCCTTTGTTAATCGCAATTGCCTTTTCTTGCAGTTTATATCACTGACATAACTTTCGGCAACATGTGAAGCCGTCCGCTTTATTCCGGTATAAAAAAGCATCAGATGTGAATTGAGTTCCCTTATACGCTCAGGTGGAATGGTAATCGGTCTAACCGAAATCTCCCCGTTGGGTGAAAATGTTATATGGTTCAAGCCGCCATGTGCTGCCGATACCTGATCCTGCGATCCAACGGTCTCTTTTAGTATATCCTGCTCGATATGAATACTCTCCATTGCCAGTTGATGTTTACTGGACATTCGCCCTTTGAGGGCATATAACGCGTTCAGGAGTCCGACGATGAAAGAAGAACTGGAACCCATTCCGCTCCTGGCCGGCAGGTCACCGTCATGATGAATTTCAAGACCGCGGTTGATGCCGATAAAACGGATTACTTCACGCGCAGCTGGATGTATGATTTCGTCGACCGTCTGGCAGTTCTCGATCTTGGAATAGACGATCCGGGTCTTATGTTCGAAAAAAGGCGGAAGGTAGCGGCAGGTTATATAGCAGTATTTGTCAATCGTGCTCGCCAGTACAGCTCCACCATGCTTGCGATACCAAGCCGGATAATCCGTCCCCCCGCCGAAAAAAGAAACACGAAAAGGTGTTCTGCTGATAATCATAGCCCGTTACCTCCTTTAAAAACCGGAAATTTTTCAGATGCGGCATAAGATCCGGGAGTTCCTATATCAAGAAAGCGACCAATGCTTTTATAACCGTAAAAGTCCATTCCTAACCATTCGGGAAAAATATCACGTTCGAGCGAAACCGGCCCTTTGGGTGGAATTGTCCGAATCATCGATTGCCGGATCAAATAAATCCCTGCATTGATCAGTCCGGCTCCGCTCGTCCCGTCTTTTTCTTCAAACCGAGTAATCCTGCCTTCCTTGTCAACTATCACACGTCCGAAACGTTTTGTATTCTGAACTTTTGTCAGCAGCATCGTGGCTTTTGCATTCCTTGCCGAGTGCCAGTTCCACAATGCTCCATAATTTACTTCACAAATGGAGTCACCGTTCATAACGAGAACCGGATCCGATTGAAAAAGAGGATGTGCCAGCCGAAGCGCTCCGGCTGTCCCGAGCATGCTATTCTCCTTCGAATATGCCAGGCGAAGCGGACCATAAGTTTCCCCAAATTCGGGCATTACCTGCTCGCCCATATACCCGGTACACAAAATCACGTGTATGATACCCGATTCAGCCAATTGATCCAGCAAATAAGCAAGGAACGGACGGCCCATCACAGGCGCAAGCACTTTGGGACGGTCTTTTACAACTGACCGCAGCCGTGTTCCGAGACCGCCTGCAAGAATTACTGCTGTCAGGCCTGCCAATTCCGGTTTGCTTTTGTTTGGTGCCAATTGTTCCCCTGACGGTTATTTATAAGATTGGACTGCACAATAAACTCAAAGTATCAGACGTTTTTAAACCTGGCACGCCCCAGCATCCGGTATCCTTTCAGTAATTCGCGGATTCCTTCATCAATGGAGCGGCGGGCTTCGAAGCCGGCTTCCCGCAACCTTTGATTGGAAACTATATAATTTCGCTTGTCCGGGTCCGATCCTACTTCCGTAAAATGAATATAAAAGTCTTTGACATACTCTTTGATTTTCTGCGCCAACTCTTTCTTGGAGAGGTTGGCCGCATCGAGCCCGGCATTATAGGGACGACCCGCCATTCGTTCCGCATTTTCGATACAAAAGACAAAACAGTCCGCGACATCACGAATATGAATGTAATTGCGTTTAAAATCCTTTTCAAAAATCACGAGATATTTGTCCGTAACCGCAGCATACGTAAAATGGTTTACCAACAGATCAAGACGCATCCTGGGAGACATGCCGAATACGGTTGCCAGGCGAAGCGTAATTGCATTTGGCGATTCCAGCAGTTCTTTTTCGGCCATAACCTTTGTACGTCCGTAAAGCGAAATCGGTTCAAGCGGTGTTTCTTCGGTGCAGAAGCTGTCCCCCGACTGTGTGCCGTAGCCGCTGTTGGTCGTGGGATAGACAACCAACTGCTCCCTGCTTCGTAAGCGTTTGATCATGCGGATGGCCTCCAGATTGACCGAGGTTGCCATTTGTGGATCTATGTCACACCCCGGCGCACCCACAATAGCTGCAAGGGGGATGATGATATCGGCCTTTGACACCAGCGAAGCGACAAGCGATTCGTTCCGAACATCACCAAAAACGAAATCAAAATCCAGATTGAAGCAAAGGTGAAAAAGGCTTTGCTCGCCGTACATCAGATTGTCGATAACCGTAACCTGATACCCTTTGGAGAGAAGATTCTCGGATAGAATGGATCCCAGATAACCGGCTCCTCCAGTAATTAAAACTCTTCTTTTCATAATAGAATCACCTTATTTTATTGTTTTTTTGTTTTGTTGGGAAGATTGTTTGAATTGAGTGGCTCACAAGAAATCGAATTGATGCTTATCTGTTTCTCTTTTTGTGCATCTTTCACCGATACAAAAATTGCATCGATATTCAATATAAATCTATCAGTAGTTTTTCTCACAAATAAGGGAGACCGCAAATAGCAATCAAAAATCTTTTTGAGAACATTGTGCATAGGTGCAGCAAACCAGGGTTTAGATAAAATAAGAGTAGCCAAACTGGTCAATAGTCGTTTGACTATCATTAGAAACTTACGGTATGCTAAACTGGTATCTGTAAGCTGACTGATTGCCTTATTGCAAAAGTGAACGGAAATCTTGTCTCCGTTACTTTCGCACAGCAATATCTGACGCTCGATCTTCTGGACTATTTTATGATGGAACAGCTTAAGTGGCTTTATCATTGCAATAAGATTTTCTATTTTACACTTAAACTGATCAAAATTCTGATTAGGAATATCCTTCAAAGCATCATCTATAATTTTTGGTAATTCGGTAATATGTTGAATAAATGGAATACGTGACCATATGCCATTGATGACCTTTTTGATCCTTCCGGACTTTATCCATATTTCTATAAAAATATCCTCGTCCCTTCTGCAAAGGGTATATGCCCGTTCGGAAGACCATGGCATTGTTGCACCACCTAAATGGGTAACTATGCTCTCAGGTGTAACCATAACCTTATAACCGGACTCCCATACCTGAATAGCAAAATCAATATCAAGAAAATATTTTTTGTACGCTGTATTAAATCTGAGATGGCCGCACTTTCTAATATCTATAAGTATGCACGCGCTGCAGACTGCCTGCGTTTCACGCGGTTTATCCGGCTTATCAAGATGATGTGTATGCCTTCCGGTGTTATCACCAAGCAGATACGCGCCTGAATAAGACAGCCTTCCATTTCTGTCCTTATGAAGTGGCGTGACTACCCCCGTCTCGCCATCTATACACTTAATCAGCCCGTCAAGCCACCCTTCCTCAACAAACACATCATCATCCATAAGAACAAGATAATCGGTTTTTGCTATCTGCAGCATCTTATTCATCTCCATCGGATGATTGAAGTTTTTACTGCTGTTGTTATCAAGAATGACAAGTTCAAAGTTCGACGTGTGCTTCTTAAGGAGCGATAGGCATTTTTTTGGGTGTTCTTTGCGAATATCTGCTGTTACCACTGCTACCGTTACCGTCGCAGATTTCTTTAATCCATCTTCCCCCCGGCCTATCTTTCTCACAAAATCGCCTCTCCGATAGCTGAAGGGATCTTTAATATTATTCAACAGTACGGTATATATGGACTGTTTTCTTGAATACTCGCTCTTATCGATCAGAGAGGCTAACTTCAACGCTTTCTGTTTCCGCTCTTCTTGCTTGCTTTCAAAAATAAGGGCATCGGATTTTATTATCTTTTGATCAGGTATATAAACTTTGTTATCGTCGGATTTGAAGACCTGACCGATATGGCCTTTTTGTCCATGGGCGTAATTATCATGCTCGAAGATTACATCCGGCAAATAAACTATCCTATTATGCCCGATATAGGCGAGCATATTGTAAATATCATAAATATGGTTGTCGATACGATACCTCTGATACTCGGGAGGGCAAATTCCGATCTCAAGACATGCCTTCCTTGAAAGCATGGGGAATGTGCAAAGTTTTTCCCTAAAGAGCAGATCATTTATGTGTATTAAGACAATGTCGTCTTCGTAAGAGGAAAATACTGAAAAGATTATTTCGTCCCAGTTCTTCGTACGGAGAATCACGTCGTCATTAAGAAGCATCACATAGCGGCCAGAAGAGACGTCAAAACACGCCCTATTTAAAGTCCCCATAGTAGCACCCTTCTTAATGACGACTCTTTTTATGTCGAGAACGCCGTCCTTTATCTTCTGGCTCTCGGTATCGTCGTCATCGAAGCACAGGACGACCTCAAGACCTTTTACGTCGGAGGTCGTGTCAACTATGCTCTGGAAAAACCTTGCTACGAGATCCGGCCTGTTCCGGGTCGGGACTAGAAAAGAGAATTTCTTCATTTATCAGAGACTCTCCATTTTTTAGTCAGCACATTCAAAACAGAGCATCAGAGGTACAAAATTAGCTGTTCTCATTTCTTGGTCATATGGACATAGTACGTCTTACAAGGTCGCGGAGCCACGACTTACCCCAAAAAGTTGCCTTCCCCCACCTGCCGTTCAAAACTTTTTGGATTTTAAAGTATTTACTTATAATCGGCTCCGGATTGCAAAACGTGGGGAGTTTGTAATGGCTGTTATCGAAATTCTGCTCAAAAAGGATGCCTGTCTTAAGGAGCATCTTTGATAACCCTGATACATAATTATCCACAACAGAGATGGGCATCTCAGCAAATGAGAGGGTATTTATCGCAAGGTCGAAGGTCATGGAATCTAAGTCCTTAAAAAAGAAATTCGGCACAAAGGTAAACCCATTACGCCTTTTGCTAAGTTCCTTTTTATCCCCTTTATAGATGAGGTTGTCGGCCTCTGTTAATAGTGAAAGATATATGGATGAAAAATACAGTGACATCGGAATGTCGCATATATAATATTCTACGTTTGGAAATATTTTTTTTAGAAAGTACGCAAGCCCTCCGTATCCGCCGCCTATCTCAATTATCCTTATGTTCTTAAACTCTTTTAACTTATCGATGACACCAGAGTTATATAACAATGCAATCCTTTCTTGGTATCCCAGTACATCCCTGTTGACAAGACCGCCATTGACCATCCAGCCAATCTCGCCGAGCTTTAGGGGGGGCTTGCATATGATTTCTTCAGGAAGCCCCTTCGTGAGTTCAAGGAATGCCGCAACAGACCAGTCCGGAGAACCTACGAGGAACTCAGGCCTTATCTCTCCTGCGATATTATCTGTCCAACTTGGGTAATTGTCTTCACCAAGTATGTTACTTAACCTATAGCCTGAGAAGTGGAAGGTATTAAGCCTTAAGTGGTTTATAAACTGATACCCGGGGGTTAGCAGTACATCTTTCTCAAAGACTGACTTTTTAGCCTTTTCCCCATAGATAGAACCGCCTGACGGATATTTCCATGTTTGGCTTGAATCGGGTGAGCTGTCTTCAGAAGACTGTGAAGCCTCTATCGAGATAACTTCCCGTATAGATGCGATAATGCTAAGGGCACACTTATATTCTTTCTCAGTTATGTCCTGGTCATCTGAAAGCGTGATTT
This sequence comes from uncultured Desulfonema sp., assembly GCA_964452445.1. Taxonomy (GTDB): domain Bacteria; phylum Desulfobacterota; class Desulfobacteria; order Desulfobacterales; family RPRI01; genus RPRI01. The sequence continues at coordinate 18,584 of CAYVMK010000003.1, forward strand.
TAGGATACATGGATTCTATTATCTTTAAATTGTTCCAATATAATTATGTTAAAATTCTCTTAAATTTTCTAACAATGCGCATCCATACGGACTGCTGTTGATCTACAAATTGCTTTGCCTCGCACATTGATTCCCCAACAAAATAGTTTCCTGTTTTCTGATATTCCTTAATTTTATTTTCTTCCACCCGTGATAGATGAACAGTTCCAAGACCCTGGGAGAGAGCATAATATTTATCTTGGTAATAAACGATGTTAAATCCTTTATAGCCTTCTTCCTCCAAGTAAGGAGTTTGTGGCAGGAACTTGCTTCGATCATTAAAACTATCTTCATCCAGAAGAATGAATGAGATATCAGATATTTTGTTTTTTTTAATTGAATATTGGATTTCTACTAATCTTTTTGTTAACCGCTCGAAATCAATCCTGAGGCGTGAAATCATAGAAATATCCCGTCTATAAAATGAAAGTTCGTCAATACAACGGAGAAAAAAACTCACCATAACTAATGACCAGACTTTCTCAGGCTTACCACTATTTAGACCCATCTTATGCAACAATTCTCTCAAGGGCAATCCGGTTACCGTTAATCCCTCGTTATCCATAATGGAAAAAGCTATGGCATCCAACCAATCTTTGTAGACAGCGCAT
>CAYVMK010000004.1:0-17869 GCA_964452445.1 uncultured Desulfonema sp.
TCCTTATGCCGGTCACGGCATTTCAATGTTACAGTTATTTTTGAACGACGGCTTAAAGCGCTCCTTTTGTTGAACATATACCGATTATACGTTCATCAAATGAAGTTGCCTGATCAAGAGCTCTCCCTGCGGCTTTGAAAACAGATTCGATTATGTGATGTTCATTCTGACCGTAAAGTACATTGATATGAAGATTCATACCGCCCCGTGTGGAAAAAGCCCTGAAAAATTCCCTTGCAAGGCTTATATCGAAATTTCCCCCCGGAAACGGCATGGGAGTTACATTGTAAACAAGGAAGGGCCGGTTCGACAGATCAATCGCAACTGAAGCCAGGGCATCATCCATCGGAACCGTAGCATACCCGAAACGCCTTATGCCTTTTCGGTCTCCAAGCGCCTTGTCCAGCGCATCCCCCAATACAAGACCGACATCTTCAACGGTATGGTGGCAGTCAACTTCAATATCGCCCCTTGCGGTGATAAAAAGATCAAAAAAACCATGTGCTGAAAAAAGAGAAAGCATGTGGTCAAAAAAAGGGACGCCCGTGTTTATCTCGTGCTTCCCGGTTCCGTCCAGGCAAAGCTTCAAGTTTATTGCAGTCTCTTTTGTCTTGCGACCAATATCGGCTGTACGTTCCATAAGCATCCTATAATTTATTTCCATCCGGAAATGGCCCTTTTGAGCGATCTCGGCGTCAATCTGCGGGATTTCTTGTGCGGCATACATTGCGTATGCCTCCGCGCAATCCCTTGATTTCCTTGAGCTTGCCCAAAATTGCCTATTTCCCGATTGGAAACTCAACTGTGTCCAAAATTTGCTCCCGTATGGACACTATTTATATTATCGACTGTCTGGTGGAGATGAGGGGGTTCGAACCCCTGGCCTCGGCGTTGCGAACGCCGCGCTCTCCCAACTGAGCTACATCCCCATATTTTTTCATATCTATTACCAAATCGAAAAGAAATGGTCAATTTAAAATAAATTTAAATTTACGGCGAAAGGTGATAAAGTATTCTGACGGTTTATAAAAAAGCCGTTACATTCGAAACTTCAGGAGGATTAATAAATGAGTTACGAGGTTATTCTTAATGACGCTTTCAAGCGTTTTACGCTCGATCAGGATAAGATAAAATCACCGGAAGAAACCATAAAAATCTTTAAGGAAAAACTTAAAACACTCAATCTCGATATTCTCCAAAGCACAGAAAGAATTGATAACGGAAGACTCGGCATACCGATCTACTTCAGCAGATGCGGAAAAGATGCTTCGGCTGTTACAGGAACGAAAAAACAAATGGGAAAAGGAGCCACTCCATCCCAGGCCGAAGCAAGCGCCGTAATGGAGCTTGCGGAAAGATTCAGTTTTTTCTCTTTTTGCAGGAATCCCGGGAATTTTTTCTTTGAAAAATATTCAAATATCAGGGATGCCGCGATTCCTTTTGATATGATTGCAAAGTCTGTTCATGATTCTTCAGAAGATACCGGAATAACGCGCAAAATTTTTGACAATCTGACGTTGAAATGGACTTGGGCCTATAACCTGACAAGGAAAGAGGAAGCGCTTATACCTTTCAACTGGTTTTACATGATTAACGAATTCAACGGCCCGTCAGCCGGAAACTGTGTTGAAGAAGCCCTGAGCCAGGGAATATGCGAAATAGTTGAAAGACACGTTTCGTCATTAATCGGCAACAGCAGCCTGAGGGTTCCCGGAATAAACCCTGATTCGGCAACTGATCCCATGGTAGTCGAAATGCTGAAAAAATACCGCTCGGCGGGAATCAAGCTTTTTATCTCAGATTTTTCCATGGGGCTCGGCATACCTACAGTCGGAGCGCTCGCCTACGACCCGTCAACCTTCCCGGATAAAAGTGAAATCGTATGGACGGCCGGAACAACCCCGGACCCTCAAAAGGCTCTCAGCAGAGCTCTTACTGAAACAGCTCAGCTTGCCGGTGATTTCAACACATCTTCAAATTATGTCGCAAGCGGCCTTCCAAAATTTAAAACAACGGATCAAGCCCGCTTTATTACTGAAGCCGAAACAACTACAAAGATTCAAAGCCTGCCGGATCTCTCCGACAACAACATCAGAAACGAGGTGGAGAACCTGACGGCAGCTCTTGCGAAAAACGGAATGGAAGTCATAGTCGTCAATACCATGCATCCAAAGCTTCAGATACCGGCATTCTATACCATTATACCCGGAGCCCATTTCAGGGAAAGGGCCATCGGCACAAGTATAGGCTTGTTCTGCGCAAAGATTATTGTTGAAAACTGCAAACCCGAAGACGCCTTTTGTGAATTGCAGAAAATTGACAAGATTCTTCCCGGAAAATACTACATAAAGTTTTATATCGGACAATCATATCTTTCATTGAATAATCCGGTATCGGCCCTGCCTTATTTCAGGAAAGCCCTTGAACTCGAGCCTCCGGAGCAGGATATGCCCAGCATTTTTTCATACATGGGAATTTGCTACAAAGAAATGGGGGAATACCGGCAGGCTCTTGTCGTGTTGAAAGAAGGCGAAAAATACGACAAGGAAAGAACCGACATCTATAACCTGATGGGATTCTGCCACTTCAAGCTGAAGGAGCATGATTCGGCGATAGATAATTTCAGGGAAGCTTTAAAAATCAATCCCGGTTCTGCAATCGACTACGCCAACATGGCGTCAAACTACCGTGACATGGGCGACAAGGAGAAAGCCGCATATTATTACAGGGTGGCTCTCGAACTTGATCCATCGATTGAGTTTGCAAGGACAAACCTGAACAAACTGCTTGCGACATAGTAAGGCTCGGCATAACATCCGATAACGAAGCCGTAATTCGGAGGCCTATTTGAGATGATCCCGAATAATATTCTCTTACTCAAGGTAATAGCTTGTAACTTTTAAGATTTTATGTTAAAGGATTTACATATCTGACTTAAGCGGCAAAGCAGGGTGCAAATTATTGCCTCGAAAAGGCGCTTTTGTTTGGAAAAATTATACAATCAGAAGGAAAAAACAGGTTATGTCAAAAAAACATCCTGAATGTCCGTTATATAATCCGTTAAACTGCAAAGAATATTACAATCCGAAGCTATGCGCCTTTGTAAGAAAGGACAGAATCTGCCTGAAAAAGAAAAAGCCGAAAGCAAAACCGGAGGAGGAGGAATAACCGGAAATATCACGCATGCCCGGCTTTTAAAGAAAGGAGCGTTGGGTCTATCCCCATTTTTTTTGCCGCCTGCTCCCATCTCGCTTCAACCGCTGTCTTAAAAATAATCTCCTCCGATATTGCGCATGTAAGCCAGGCGTTTTGCTTTATTTCGGATTCGAGCTGGTCGGGTCCCCACCCCGCGCATCCCAGGGCAATTATATAGGATTGAGGCCCTCTTCCTTCGGCTATTGCTCTGAGGATGTCAATTGTATTGCTCATGGCAAGAAACGGGGTAATCATAAAACATCCGTTCCAGGTAAACGGCGCTCCGTGAAGAATGAATATTTCACCCGTATGAACAGGTCCCCCTATAAATACCGGTATTGATTCCGCACGTGGAGCATATTCAACCCCGAGTTCATCAAAAATATCCTTTCCTGTAATCGAAGAACTCATTCTGTTTATCACTATGCCGAGAGCCCCTTCCGAATTATGTTCCGAAATACATGTCACCGTCCGTGAAAAATTCAAATCGGCAAGGGCAGGCATGGCCAGCAGAAATTGTCCTTTAAGTGAAACAGACAGGTTGTCTTCCATATGCCTCTGTAATGGACGGTTTATCGCCTCTTCTTAAGTTTATTGAGCAATTCGATCCTATTATTGCTTAATGCAAGATCAAACCATTCGGAGAATAACGGGACGAGAGTTCTTTTCAGATCCTTCTCCTTCTCCGACCTGATTTTCTCAAGCTCTGAAAGGGCCTCTATAAGATCACTCCTGTCCGGATCCTGTTCCAGCAATTTATGGTATATTCCGGCTGCCTCATCGTATAAGCCCTGTCCGGCAAATACCTTTGCCATGGTAACAGTATTGAAATCGCTATCATCAGCCATGCATGTCTTCCTCCGGGATAATCACTACATGAAACATATGGTCATATGCGAACGACATTGAGTTCTCTTATTTTTTTTCACCGGCTGCGCCGGAATCTGTTTTCTTTTCAACCTTGAAAATAATCTCGTTTTTCCCGATCATACCCAATTCTCTTCTGGCAACATTTTCAATGTATTCAGGATCATGTTTCAACCGTTCTATCTCGGTATACATGGAGTTGTTCTCCCGCGCAAGTTCTTCGTTTTTCTTAATAAGGATATTCCTTTCTCTTTTGACCCGGTTCAGTTCAAGAAGGGCATCATCGCCGAAAATAACCAGCAGAAAAAATGAAAAAATTACAGCCATCCCAATGCTTAACAGTATTTTATGCTTTTTAGTCACCTTTTTTTATGCCCCTTCCGGCCAAAGCAACAAGACTCTTTATTTCAGGACTCTTAATTAAAAAGGATAAAACGGCGTATGAAACTATACCGGTTATTATGCAACAGGTTACCCCTGACAGCTGTCCTATGAAAGATAAATTTTCAGCAGGCATAATAAATGATGCGAGACCCCGGACGATGGCCCCCATAACCAACGAACAAGCTGCAATTTTAAAAACCGATTCTTTCAGCCTCTTTATCCCCAGAGATCCGATTTTTGTATCGAGCGCCAGCAGGAGAAGCGCAACATTAAGCATTGAAGACAATGAAGTCGCCAGCGCAAGCCCTCCATGTTTGAGCGGCTTCATCAGCAAAAGGCTGAGAACAACATTTGCCAGAAAAGATATTAAAGCCGTAATTACCGGAGTTCTTGTATCCCTGAGCGCGTAAAACATCGAAACGACAATTCTGACTGAAGCAAACGCCCACAGGCCCATACTATAATATAAGAGGGCCTGGGCAGTCAATGCTGCGGTTTGCGCATCAAATTCTCCCCTTTTAAAAAGAAGCGCTACAATCGGCTCCCTTAAAACAATAAGGCCTATCATGCAGGGGAATGTAATAAACAGGACTATTCTAATGGAGTAATCGAATGTCTCTCTGAAGGCTCCCATGTCATTTCCGGAAGCTTGCCGGGAAAGAACCGGAAATATGGCCGTTGCGGCAGAAATTGCAAAAATCCCCAGAGGCAGCTGCACAAGCCTGTCGGCATAATACAGGTAAGAAACACTCCCTTCAGGCAGAAACGAAGCCAGCAGCGTTCCGATAAGGATGTTTATCTGGTATACCGCTGCGCCGAATATGGCCGGCAGCATGAGGGTTCCAACCTCTTTTAAGCCGGGATGATATATACCGGAGCCCTTCCAGAAATATACCCTTTTTTTTATCAGAAATGGAATCTGGACCGCAAGCTGCAGAAAGCCGCCAACCAGCACGCCTGCGGCAAGAACCTTTGCAGGTTCACCGGCGCCGGGCGAAACAAACAGCATCGCTGCTATCATTGATATATTCAATATAGCCGGCGCAAAAGCCGGCGCAGCAAAATGGCCCAGAACATTCAAAATGCCCATAAAAAGCGCCGCAAGGCATATAAAAAACAGGTAGGGAAACATAATTCTTGTAAGAGATACGGTAAGCGCATATTTCCCGGATGTATCCGAAAATCCCGGGGCTATAAGCCTTACAATCAGAGGAGATAATAATATCCCTGAAATTACAGCAACAATCAATAATAACAAAAGAAGCCGCACTGCCGACCCGGCAAGCCTGTTTGCTTCATCTTTCCCCTGTTTTGTGAGGCATTCCGCAAAGACAGGTATGAAAGAGATACTGAGCGATCCTTCGGCAAACAGCCTTCGAAAGAGATTTGGAATCCTGAATGCCACAAAAAAAGCGTCGGAACAGAGTCCTGCGCCGAAGTACCACGCTATGACAATGTCCCTTACAAAGCCCAATATGCGGCTAAGCAGTGTAGCGCTGCCCACCACCGCCGCGGCTTTTGTCACGAGTGTTTTTTCAGTGTCAGGCATAAATATTTTCCGATTTTTCCCTCTCCCCGGACGGATAAATAAAAGATGTTGCAAACTTGTTATAATTTAACCTAATATTTCTTGACAGGCTCCGTACAATTTTGTAAACAGACACTCTCAAAAAAATCAACAAAAGGAGTTATAAAATTTGGCAAATCATAAATCGGCTTTAAAACGCGCACGTCAAAATGAAATCAGGCGCCTGCGCAACAGGTCTACCAAAACCAAGGTAAAGAATATCGTAAAGGATGTGAGGATTGCGGCAGGCAACAGTGAAAACAGGGAATTGTCCCTGAAGAACCTTGACTCCGCAAAATCCGTTATTGACAAGGCAGCAAAAAAAGGCGTGATTCATAAGAGAACCGCCTCCCGGAAAATATCCCGCCTTTCAAAACTTGTAAACAACACAAAGTAATGATTTTATGTTTTGCCGGGATATTCGAAGTTTTCCCGGTAAAACATCTGATTTCTTAAACGTAATTACTCAGCCGCCGATCTACGCTGATCATCACTGATATTTTTTTCTTTTTATATGAAAATAGCCAACTGCTTGATAATTTCCATGCTTCGCTGTGCCCTAAATCACGGGCATGGGGAGGTTATTTCTTTGTATTTAAATCTATCTGCGTTCATCTGTGTGAATCTGTGGCTGAATAGTTACTCTTAAACAAGCTAAAAATTATCCGTCAGCCTGTTATAAACGTTTTCTGCAAGCCTTTTTGAAAGAACCGCAATAGCCGTACGCCTCTCTTTTTCGGTTTCAATCTTGTCCGCCATAACGGCAAAAGCCTGATCTGCAGCAATATCTTTTCCTGTCCAGATAATATTGCCGCTCCTGTCTTTTAATTTCAAGCCAAGGACAACTTTTACGCGCCTTTCAAGAGAAGTGTGATCACCCTTATGTGAAATCGCCTCATCATTGGCAGATTCGATTGCCCCGGTTAAATATGCGTCGGCATCATCTATTTTTGCCACAACCTTGCCGTTTCTTGTAAATTCATAGATAAGATCGTTTGTGATTATATTTTCAATGCCGCTTTCGGCCGTTTTATTTTCCAGAACCGATATGCTTACTCTCTTAACAGATGCAGGCAGATCACCTCCTCCCGCAAACCTGTATGCACAGCCGAAAAATAATAATGCTGCCACAGCCGCAAACAATATCGTATGCCGCATCTTTATCAAAATGGATCCTCCATGGTTTATATTACTATGTTGACAAGCTTTTTCTTCACAACGATAATCTTCTTGACCTGCCTGCCCTGAATAAACTTCCCGGCATTCACATCCGACATGGCCCTCTCTTTTATTGCATCATCATCTGCGTCCGGGTTTATGTTAAATTTACTTCTCAGCTTTCCGTTAATCTGAACAACAACAAGAAGATCATCTTTTATAAGCGCATCTTTCCTGTATCCGGGCCACGGCGCGAGCAGCACGCTTGTATTGTGCCCGAGGACCTCCCACAGCTCCTCCGCAAAATGCGGAACAATGGGCGACAACAAAAGTGTGACGGTTTCCATCGCGAAACGGATTACCCCCGCTTTTTCAGGAGCATTTTCACTGATCTCCACAACATACATCATGTTGACAAGTTCCATTACTGCGCTTATTGCCGTATTGAAGTGGAACCTCTCTTCTATGTCGCTTGTGACCTTCGATATAGTCAGGTGTGTCTTCTTATATAACTCTCTCAAACCGCCTTCGAGCAGTCCGGGATCACCGTAAAAAGGTTCGGTATATTTTATCGCGTCAATCCAATTTCCTGCAAGCCTCCATACACGCGTTAAAAAACGATATCCGCCTTCAACCCCCTGCTCGCTCCACTCCAGATCCCTTTCAGGAGGGGCGGCAAAAAGGCAAAAAAGTCTGGTCGTATCGGCCCCGTACTTATCAAGCAGGAAGTTGGGATCAATGACGTTCCTTTTTGACTTGGACATCTTTTCAATGCGTCCGGTATCTACATCTTTTCCACATTTTTTGCATGTGCGGTTTCCGGCTTCCCCTGCAACTTCTTCAGGGAACAAATAACCGTGCTCAGGACATGAAACGGTCTCCTTGCAGACCATCCCCTGGGTTAAAAGCCTTGTAAACGGCTCCTTGTACCCGACAAGCCCGATATCCTTCAGAACACGTGTAAAATACCTCGAATAAAGAAGATGCAGTATGGCATGTTCGACTCCGCCTATGTACTGGTCAACAGGCATCCAGTAATCAACAGCCTTTTTATCAAAAAGCCCTTCCCCGAACTTCGGGCTGCAATAGCGTTCAAAATACCATGAAGACTCAACAAAAGTATCCATGGTATCGGTCTCTCTTGCCGCGTCCTCTCTGCCGCACCGGGAGCATTTCGTTCTATTAAAGTATTCAAGCGACGGCAAGGGAGACTGTCCGCCTTCCAACAGGGCCGCATCTTCAGGAAGCAGTATCGGAAGATCTTTTTCTGGAACAGGGACGATGCCGCAGTCGTTACAGTGAACTACGGGTATCGGCGCGCCCCAGTAACGCTGCCGTGAAATGCCCCAGTCGCGCAGCTTGTAACTGACTGTCTTTCCCCCGGTTCCGTTTTTCTCAAGATGAGCCGCGACTTCATCAAGGGCTTTTCTGTTGTTCATGCCGTTAAACTGCCCGGAATTGACCATAATGCCTTCACCGTCATATGCCCCGGTCATTGTTGCAGGATCAAGATCGCTGTCATATGGCTTGACAACGACTATGATTTCAAGCCCGTATTTTTTTGCAAAATCGAAATCACGCTGGTCATGAGCAGGAACGGACATGACAGCGCCGGTGCCGTACTCCATCAAGGCAAAGTTAGCCGTGTACACCGGCATGCGCTTCCCGCTCAACGGATTGATGCACCATGCGCCTGTAAAGACTCCTTCCTTTTCATAATTATCGATCGACTTGCTTGACCTGTCCTGGAGAGATATCCTTTCGACGAACTTCAGAACCTTCTTCTCCTGATCCGTTCCCTTTGAAAGCTTCAGCACAAGGGGATGCTCCGGAGCAAGACACATGAATGTAGCGCCGAAAACAGTATCCTGCCTGGTTGTAAAAACCGGAATGACCTCATCCGAATCTTCAACAGGAAAACTTATCCGGGCGCCGATGCTTTTTCCTATCCAGTTTTTCTGCATGGTCGTTACTTTTTCCGGCCACCCGGGAAGCATTTCACAATATGAAAGAAGGTCTTCGGCATACTCCGTTATTCTGAAAAACCATTGCTTCAGCTTTTTCTGGCGGACCGGCCTCCCGCACCTCCAGCACATGCCCGCTTCGACCTGTTCATTGGCAAGCACAGTCAGACATGACTCGCACCAGTTGACAAAGGACTCCTTTCTGTATGCATTCCCCATCTCATACATCTTTAAAAAGAGCCATTGTTCCCAACGGTAATATTCAGGCCTGCAGGTTGCGATTTCCCTGTCCCAGTCATATGAAAAACCCATCCGTTTGAGCTGCATACGCATGTAGTCGATATTCTGATAGGTCCATGCTGCAGGATGAGTCTTGTTTGCTATTGCCGCATTTTCAGCCGGCATGCCGAAGGCATCCCATCCCATCGGATGCAGCACATTAAATCCCCGCATCCTTTTATATCTTGCTACCACATCGCCTATGGTGTAATTTCTCACATGTCCCATATGAATTTTCCCTGAAGGATATGGAAACATCTCGAGAAGATAATATTTTTTTTTCTCAAGGTCTTCAGAGACCTTAAACAGGCCCGATTCATCCCAGCGGGACTGCCACTTTGCTTCTATAACCCCAGGATCATACTTTTCTTCCATTGTCGGTTAGAACCTCTTAGGAGCCGTTACGAAATAACCATTACATTCCTGACCATTTCGTTACGGCTCCTTATGCCGGTCGCGGCATTTCAATGTTACAGTTATTTTATTACAACGGCTTAATAAATCCGCCAAATTCTAATGGCTTTATATTTTTAAATAATGTAATAACAGACCTGACCTTTAAAACAGTGCCTTCTAATGCCATAATATAATATAAATAGCAAGGAAGAGAGAATATTTTTGGGAGAAGATCAAAATAATTTGTTTGACTTACATCCGGCAATTACATATTCAAGTAAAAAATCAACAGGTTCCAATTATATATAGAATAATGATTTAAATTAAACAGATTCAACAAAAATATAGCCAGGGGAAAATACATGAGCAGTAAGATTATGATAAATGCGGTTGATCCGGCCGAGTGCAGAATAGCAAAGGTAAAAGACAGCAAACTTGAGGAATTTCATATTGAAAGTGCGGCAAGAGAGATCACGCACAGCAACATTTACAAGGGAATAATTGTCCGCATAGAACCCAGTCTTCAGGCTGTTTTTATAGATTACGGAGTCGAACGCCACGGCTTTTTACAAAAACACGAAATACACAGCGATTACTTTCAGGACAGCGATTCAGGAAACCGTTCAATAACCGGCATCGTCAAACAGGGGCAGGAACTTCTGGTGCAGGTTACGAAGGACCCGTTCATGAAAAAAGGGGGCATGCTCACCACATACATTTCCCTCCCGGGAAGATTTATAGTCCTTATGCCGGGAAGCGAAGGGCTTGGCGTATCCCGTAAAATCGAAGATGAAGAAGAACGTAAAAGGCTGAAAGAAATAATAAGCACAATAAAAATCCCCGAAGGATTCGGCATTATAGTCAGGACAGCAGGCATAGGCTGCACAAAAGCGCAGATATCCGGAGATCTTGCCTATCTTTTAAGGCTCTGGAAAAATATAAAGGGCAATGTCATGAAAGTCAAATCCCCTGCTCTGTTATATAAGGAAAGAAATCTCGTGGTCAGGTCGATCCGGGATTATTTTACTCCGGATGTGAATGAAATTCTCATCGATGACCCGGCCGTTCATCGGGAAGCCAAAGATTTTATAAAAATAATATCTCCGAAGCATTCAATGATCGTAAAGTTATATAAAGAAGATAAACCGATATTCACAAAATTTCAGCTCGAAAGCCAGATTGATTCCATTTTTGAGAGCAGGGTCAAACTCAAATCGGGAGGCTCCATAGTTATCGAGCAGACGGAAGCCCTTGTTGCCATAGATGTCAATTCAGGCAAGGCGACCCAGGCAAAATCGGTTGAACAGACAGCTCTTGCAACAAACCTCGAAGCTGCTGAAGAAATAGCGCGCCAGCTCCGTTTGAGGGACTTGGGCGGCCTGATAGTTGTTGACTTTATAGATATGAGAGATTCAAAACACAACCTTGAAGTCGAAAAAAACCTGAAAACTTTTGTTAAGGACGACAAGGCCAGAATCAAGTTCGGCAAGATTTCAAGGTTCGGAATAATGGAGATGTCAAGGCAAAGGATAAGACCGTCAATCGAATTCGGAAGCTTTGAACCATGCAAACACTGCCGTGGAAAAGGAGTGACACTATCTCCTGAAACCCAGGGGCTCAGTTTTTTGCGTAAACTTAATCTTGAAACATTAAAGGATGAAATTGCCGGCGTAAAAGGAACCGTTCCGGCTAATGTCGCAGATTATCTGTTAAATAAAAAGCGCAAAGAGATACTTGATCTCGAGACGAGGCGCAACTTAAGCATACGCATCGAGGGAAGCAATGCCATGTTTCCGGGCGAATCTGAAATCATCAGTGAAAAGACGTGATGTTGACACCCTCTTTTGATTGCTGTATCAAAGGCACAAAAGAAAATACAAGGGTTCGAGGATTCAAGTGGTCAAGGGTTCCAGTGAAAAGGAAAGTTTGTTGGAACTTCGGAATACATACACTTGAACCCCTGAACCCTCGAATCCTGGACCCCTTTCTCAAAAGTGATCAGGAGCAAAACTGATAATTATGGGCCGATTATGATAAAAAGATATACAAGAAAAGTTATGGGCGACATCTGGACGGATGAAAACAGGTATAAAACCTGGCTTAAGGTTGAAATACTCGCCTGCGAAGCTATGGCTGAAGCCGGAAGGATTCCGAGGACTGCTGTTGCCACAATTAAAAGCAAAGCGGACTTTAATGCCGGCAGGATTAACGAGATCGAAGAGATTACACGGCACGATATCATAGCCTTTCTTACGAATGTTGCGGAATATGTCGGTCCTGACTCAAGATACATACATCTGGGACTCACGTCATCAGACATTCTCGACACGAGCATGGCATGCCTTCTTAAAGAAGCGGGCGGAATAATTCTTTCCGGCTGCGATAATCTCATGGACGCCATCAGGGAAAAGGCATTTAAATACAAAGACACTTTGATGATAGGGCGTTCCCACGGGATTCATGCGGAACCCATCACTTTCGGACTCAAATTATCCGTATGGTATGATGAAATGAGACGGAATAAAAAACGGTTTGAAAGCGCGGTTGAAACTATAAGTTACGGGAAAATATCAGGCGCTGTCGGCACCTTTGCGAACATATCTCCAAAGGTCGAGGAATATGTGTGCAGGGGTCTTGGTTTAAAGCCGGCTCCGGCCTCGACCCAGATTATCCAGAGAGACAGGTATGCGGAATATTTCACGAGCCTTGCCATAATGGCATCCTCCATTGAAAAGATGGCTCTTGAAATCAGGCACCTTCAAAGAACAGAAGTCCTTGAGGCCGAAGAATACTTTTCAAAAGGACAGAAAGGCTCATCGTCGATGCCCCATAAGAGAAACCCGGTGGGCTCTGAAAACATGTGCGGCCTTGCAAGAGTGATAAGGTCAAATGCAATGGCAGCCCTTGAAAACATACCCTTGTGGCATGAAAGGGACATAAGCCATTCGTCCGTTGAAAGAATCATAGCGCCGGACAGCGCCATACTGATGGATTATATGCTGCACAGGTTTGCAGGCATAATCAAAAATCTTGTCGTATACCCTGAAAGAATGGCTGAAAATCTCAACAAGCTGAAAGGGCTTATCTTTTCGCAGCAGATTCTTCTTGCTCTTGCCGAATCGGGTGTAACCCGTGAAGATGCATATCAGATGGTACAGGCACACGCCATGAAAGTATGGGATGAGAAAAAGGATTTTAAAGCCCTTATTACCGGAGACAAAAAGATATGCGGTCTGCTCGGAAAGGAAAAAATTGAAGAAATATTTGACGTAACATATCATTTAAAGTATATCAGCGCCATTTTTGACCGTGTTTTCGGTAGCAGAAGCTGACTTTTCGGTTTGCATATGACTTTTTTACAAAGGTATCAATAATGACCGTCTCGAAAAAAGTCGTAAAAGAGTAATGATTTTATTAAACCACGAAGAACACGAAGCAAAAAAAGCCGAAATGATTATATATTGTTTTTCATCCTTCGTGCTCTTCGTGCCCTTCGTGGTAAAAATTGGACATTTTACGAGTCCATTAATAATTGTTCATATAATATTAAGGAGGTTTTATTTTGACAAGTATAGCATACGCAATGGGCCAGGGAGGATTAGGTTCCGGACAGGGTGCGAGCGGTTTTGTAAATTTCATCCCGCTGATTCTCATGTTCGTCATTTTCTATTTCCTGCTTATCAGGCCGCAGCAGAAAAAAGCCAAGGAACACCGCGAAATGATCGGCAACCTCAAAAAGGGAGACAGGGTAATTACAAGCGGCGGCATTTATGGAACTATAACCGGCTTGGAGGACAATACAATAACGGTTGAGATCGCCGAAAAAGTGCGCGTCAAGGTAAGCCGTGGAAATGTCGCAGGTCTTGCACAGACACCACAACCGGTTCAGCCCGCAAAAGGCAAGGATGCTGAAAAAGACAAAACAGGCTGATAATTTTGTACTTAAATAAATTATAAACCGGATGTCTGAAGTCTTAAATGAAAGGAACAGATCTTTGAAGATTTTTTCATGGAAACTGATTTTGTCTGTTGCGGTGATAATCGCATCGGTAATTTACATCCTTCCCACAATAAAACCCGGGCTGTGGCCGCATAAGAAAATAAACCTGGGCCTTGATTTGCAGGGAGGAATGCATCTTGTTCTTGAAGTTGAAACTGACAAAGCCGTTGAAAGCACTATCGAGCGCATAACAAACGATCTTAAAGGAATGTTAAGGACCGAGCATATCAGCTTTACCGGCATTGAACGCACGGAAGGAACAAAAATATCGGCAGCGCTGCAGGGCCAGGAGAATATTGACGGCTTTGAAAAGATTCTCGACAAGCAATTCAGAGAGCTTCGGATTCTTTCACGCGCCAAAGATAACGATCTCCTTAAGATAACAATGGATCTTCCTAAAGAAGAGACCGACAATATAAAAAAACTGGCGGCAGCCCAGGCGCTTGAAACCATCAGAAACCGTATCGACCAGTTCGGCGTCAGCGAACCGGATATCCGCATGCAGGGTGAAAAAAGGATTCTCATCCAGCTTCCGGGAATTACAGATACCCAGAGGGCAAAGGATCTGATAGGCAAGACCGCCCTTCTCGAATTCAAACTTCTTGATGAAACCCGCGATCCTGAAACTGCTCTCTCGGAAGGCGCTCCTCCCGGATCCGAAATCCTTTACGAGACCAGGGAAGATGCCCAGACAAAGCGTGTAATAAAAAGACCTTACCTCGTAAAAAAAGGGGTTCTCTTAACCGGCTCCTATCTTACGGATGCATCCGTTCAGATAGATTCCCAGTATAATGAACCCTATGTTTCAATAGATTTCGATAAAAAAGGAGCGCGGATATTCGAAAATATTACGGAAGAAAACGTTAAGAAACGCCTTGCGATCGTTCTGGACAACAAGGTTTATTCAGCCCCTGTCATACAGGAAAAAATCTCGGGAGGTCACGCCCGGATTACGGGAAGTTTTACGACCGAAGAGGCCCGTGACCTTGCCATAGTGCTTCGCGCCGGGGCTCTTCCCGCACCGGTTGTAATTCTCGAAGAAAGAACGGTGGGCCCGTCACTGGGAACCGACTCCATAAACAAGGGGCTCTTTTCCATGTGGATCGGCGGTCTGCTCGTAATGATTTTCATGGCTGTTTATTACAAATGGTCAGGTCTGGTTGCAGATATCGCTCTAATATTCAACATTGTAATTCTTGCGGCAGCTCTTGCTGCTTTTCAGGCAACATTGACCCTTCCCGGTATCGCCGGGATAATTCTCACCATAGGCATGGCTGTTGATTCAAATGTTCTGATATATGAAAGAATAAGGGAGGAATCGGCCATAGGGAAAACGCCAAGGGCGGCGCTTGATGCCGGTTTTGACAGGGCGACACTGACGATCCTGGACTCAAACATTACAACACTTATAGCAGGTCTTGTCCTTTTCCAGTTCGGAACCGGACCTGTCAAGGGATTTGCCGTAACACTCAGCATAGGAATCTTATCAAGCGTTTTTACCTCGCTGATAATGACACGCGTAATATTCGACTATTTTCTGCTGAACAGAAAGGTTAAAAGAATAAGCGTATAAACAGCAGAACTGAATGTTTCCGGAATTTGCAACACTACAATTATTCTTGAGGCGACCATTAAATGGAAATAATAAAAAAGGGCATTAATATAGACTTTATAGGCAAAAGGCATATTGCCTATACAGTATCAGCGCTGATGATAATCATCGGCATTATCTCTATTATTTTTCACGGAGGGCCCAAGTACGGAATTGATTTTGCCGGCGGAACCCTTATCCAGGTCAAATTCAACTCTCCTGTTGAAATCGACAGAATCAAATCAGGGCTTTCGGCCGTAAGTCTCTCCAATTCATCAGTACAGATGTTTGGAGATGTAAAGGAGAATGAATTCCTTGTAAGGACCAACACGCCGGTAATGGCAGATAAGGAATTCTCCAATTCGCTTGTTGAAGCTTTAAAAACAGCCACCGGTAATCTGGCGGAAATACGCCGCGTTGAAATGGTGGGTCCGCAGGTCGGAAAAGATCTGCAGCAAAAAGCTCTTTTTGCGATATTTTACTCCCTTGTATTCATAGCGGTTTATATTTCGGGCCGCTTCGAGTTCAAATGGGCGCTCAGCATTATAATCGGGGCCGCGCTTTTCGGCGCGGTATATTTCGTTTCCCTTTTTAACTTAAATATGGGAATCCTTATAGCCGCAGCTCTTCTGGTTACATTTTTAGTGTTCTGGCTGCTCGATTTGAAATATGCCATGGCCGCAATAGTTGCTCTTGTTCACGATGTCATGATTACCGTTGGGATGTTCTCGATATTGGACAAGGAATTCAACCTGCCGATTATAGCCGCCATCCTGACCATTATCGGGTACTCGCTCAATGATACGATAGTTGTCTTTGACCGTATTCGTGAAAATCTTAAAAAATACACAAAGAACCCTTTCATTGAGATTATAAACAGAAGCGTGAATGAAACTTTAAGTCGGACCATACTTACATCGGGAACGGTTTTTCTTGTTGTCATAGCCCTTTTTATCCTTGGCGGGGAGATTATTCATGATTTCGCATTCGCCATGCTCATCGGAGTAATTACAGGAACATATTCAACAGTTTACGTTGCAAATCCGATTCTTATTGCATGGCAGGGAAAAAATAAAAAAAGAAGATAATATATCAATGAACTACCCCGCAGCAGAGCTGCGAGGTATCTGGAATACAGAATACAGTAGTCAGAAGTCAGAATTTTTTTGAAGATATTTTAATCCCCCTTCTGGATTCTGAATTCTGGATTCTTACCCCGAAGCAGAGCTTCGAAGAATTCTTTTGATTAACTCACAGCACCTCTATATGGAAAATATTCTACCCTGGTTTGCCTTAAAAAGTGTTCCCGGTGTCGGGAATCTTCTTTTCAAGAGGATGATCAATCGCTTCAAATCACCGGAGGCCGTATTCGGGGCCTCCCTTGATGAACTTACGCAGATAGAGGGAGTTTCCGACAGGCTCGCAACTGCCATTATAAAGCACAGGGCGCCCGAACATGTAAAAAAAGAGATGGATCTTATAGCTGAAAAAGGCTTCAGAATTGTAACCATGGCGGACCCGGATTATCCTCCCCTCCTTCTGGAAATACCCGATCCGCCTCCTTTTTTATATGTTTCCGGAATTCTGGACAGCTCGTCAAACAACATAGCCGTCGTCGGCTCAAGAAATGCAACAGATTACGGCGTTTCAATGACAAAAATATTATGCGCGGATCTCGCTTCTTATAACATAACGGTTGTAAGCGGCATGGCAAGAGGAATTGACACAGCCGCTCACGAAGGCGCTTTGATCGGAAAAGGCAAAACAATAGCTGTTCTTGGAAGCGGTCTTGAAAGAATTTATCCGGCTCAGAACAGGAAGCTGTTCCGGATAATTTCTGAAAACGGCGCCGTGATATCTGAGTTTCCTCTCATGGCGGAACCTGACGCATTCAACTTTCCTGCAAGAAACAGGATAATAAGCGGCATTTCACTCGGAACTGTTGTAGTGGAAGCTACGAAACGGAGCGGATCACTCATTACCGCCCGGCTTGCGGCGGATCAGAACAGGGAGGTTTTTGCCGTGCCCGGAAGCATTCAGTCCTTCAAAAGCACCGGCGCTCATACATTGATCAAGCAGGGAGCAAAACTGGTTGAAAACGCAAAGGATATAATTGACGAGCTTTCTCATATTCTAATATCCCGGGATAATACGAAAGAACCCGGAATAGATAAAACTGCATATAAAAATATCCGCCTGTCGCCGGATGAATCGCAGGTATTAAATGCTCTTGGGCCGTATCCTGTTCATATAGACGAGCTTGCGCGGAAAATTAAGATCGACTCAGGAAAACTTCTTGGAATACTTTTAAGACTTGAACTGCAGGATATTGTAAAACAATCACCCGGAAAATTATTTTCTTCGACTGTGGAAGCAGGAGAAAGATAGCCGATATTTTACGAAGCCGTCATAAAAATCATGATAAGGAATATTACGTGACAAACCACACACCAAACACACCCAACACA
>CAYVMK010000005.1:0-16348 GCA_964452445.1 uncultured Desulfonema sp.
AATGCCATGCTGAGAAGCGCTGGGCTGGGCCTGTCCCTGGGGATTGGTTATTCTTTCCTGGGCGCCGTGACGATTACACAGCCCATGCTGAAACGGATCTTTGCTCCGATATCTCCGGCAGATGAGGCGATCGTACCCGGATCGAAAAGGCACATGCAGCGTGCCGTTTTACGCTACCGGCATATGGAGCCTCATCCAAGGCTTTTCGCCCGTTTCAAGATCATTCTCGATTCCATGTTTCCGCGTATCGCCGCTTTCGTCAAAGAGCCGGAAATCATCATAGATATAGGGTCAGGTTATGGCGTGCCGGCTGTCTGGCTTCTCGAGTTGTTCCCTCGCGCGCGGATCTACGGGATCGAACCGGATCGCAAACGCGCCCGGTTCGCGTCGCGGGCAATGGGAACAAATGGCGTTGTCGAGATCGGAAGCGCTCCCGATATACCGGATGTTCCAGGGACGGCCGATACGGCGCTTCTCCTCGACATGATCCATCTGATAACTGATGATGAACTCAGTCTGACTTTGCAGCGTCTTCACCGGAAACTCCACCCGGACGGTTCTTTGATCATCAGGACGACGATTCCTTCGGAAAAACGTTTTCCATGGAAGCGATGGATCGAGATGACGAGGATCAGAATGCAAAAAGACATACCGCACTTTCGTTCGGAGAAGGATATCCTGGCCATCATATCGAATGCGGGTTTCGACATTACGCGCATGGAAATCAGCGCACCGGGCGAGGAAGAGTGGTGGTTTGTCGCCGGAGCGAGCGCCCGGGAACAGGAAATGCCTGTACCGGCGCCATGATCAAATGAGGCGATGATGAAGGAAATTTTCTACCGGTTTTTAATCGCCCTGTCAAAGCGTATGGGACAGTGGGTGTTCAGGTTAGCAGCATGGGGCATTGCCTCCGGCTATTTTTTCCTTTTCCCGTGCAGGGTGGCCGTAAGCGTATGGTTTTACAGGGCTCTCTTCCCGTCAAGACAATGGCCGTATCACCTCTGGTGCGCGTGGAGACAGTATCACCGTTTCACGCGCGTATTTCTGGACCGGTTTCTCCTGTCCGATAACCACAATATTGCTTACACCAGTGAGGGGTGGGAATACCTTGAGGATGCCGTAAACAGGAAGATCGGTGGTATTATTCTCATGTCCCATGTGGGAAACTGGGAAATTGCGGCTCATTTGCTTCAGTTTAGGGGCCGGAATAATCCGGGGATGAAACTGCTTCTCTACCTGGGGCAGAAGCGCAAGGAGCAGATTGAGCGTATACAGAAGGAGAGCCTTGTCCGGAGCGGTGTGAAGATTATCGCCGTGGGACAGGATGGCGGCTCCCCTGTGGAGATCGTCGAAGGAATCAACTTCCTGAAGGCGGGCGGATTGGTTTCTCTGACGGGTGACCGTAAATGGCATGAAGACCAGCGTTCCGTACCGGTACGATTCTTAGGGCATGAAGCCTTCCTGCCGGAAACACCCTTTGTCTTTGCCCTCCTGTCCGGCGCCCCCCTTTTTATCTTTTTTGCGTGTCGAAAGGGTGGACAACTATACCATATTAAGATCATGCCGGCGGAATATGTCCATGCAAAAAAACGCAGTGAAAGGCAGGAAGCCATAAGAAGAACGGCGCAGGCCTATGCCGAACGCCTTGAGGATACCGTGCGACAGCATCCATTTGAATGGTATCATTTTGAGCCTTTTCTCGGCCGGAAACTGGAGGAATGATACAAATAACGTAACTGCTCAGGAGTCAGAATTCAGGAGCCAGGAGTCAGGAGGGGTAAGTTGACGTTTTTATTCTGACTACTGAGTACTGTATTCTCATATAAAACTACATGGATAAACTACATGGATAAACATTCCGCCATAAAACCAATTGCTGAAGAGAACGATCTTCGTATATATAAGAAGCGGCCGACGGTGCGGGTTATGGCCGGTTTATTTTTAATTTTAATCAGTTACGTTATAGGCTGGCCTGCTGTTGGCGCCCTCGGCATAATAGCCCTCTATACCGGGAAGCCCCTGATTCTGGTTGTCGGTGGTCCTCTTATGTATGGGTTGTCTCATCTGGTGTTTTTCATCGGCATGTATTTTGCCGGTAGAGATTATGCCGTGGCATGCCTGAAACAGGTCATGAAATTCTTAAGGAAAACGAAACAAAATGAATGAATTAATCAATGAATTAATCAATGAATTAATCCGGGAATTGAAAGTTAAAATCATTGAGACGCTGAATCTTATTGACGTCTTTCCGGAGGATATCAATGAGGATAGCCAACTCATCGGAGGCGATCTCGGGCTGGATTCCATTGATGTCCTGGAACTGGTCATGATGCTTGAAAAAGATTATGACGTGAAGATTGACAGCAAGGAAACCGGCGTCAAAGTCTTCTCTTCCGTTAGAGCTTTAGCGGACTATGTCCATCATCATCGGTCGGGGAACATTAATTGAGCGGCACAGGTATTTTTATTACAGGGATGGGGATTATAAGCCCCGTCGGGCAAGGCATCGGCGATACGATCGAGGCCATCAGGAAAGCCGCGGGGGGAATTAAACCGCTCCGTCTTTTCCCGACTCTCCACGCCCCGCCTTTGCCTGTCGGCGAGATTGGTTCATTACCGTCTATGGGGGATGTCCCCCGAACCCATGCCCTTGCGCTTATTGCCGCCGAAGAGGCGATGAAAGACGCCGACGGTGCGCCGGATGCCGTGGTCATCGGCGTGACGACGGGAGGGATGTCCGTCACGGAGGAACTTTTAAAGGCCGGCGAAGGAGATGCAAAACGGTATAAATACCACTCGACCGCCTCCGTTGCCGAGTATGTCGCCCGTCATGTGGGATGCAGGGGGCCGGTACTGACGGTATCTACGGCATGCTCTTCGGGAAGCGTGGCCCTGAAAATCGCCATGGAAATGCTTCGGTGCGGCAAGGTAAAACGGGTACTGGCCGGCGGCGCCGATGCCCTATGCCGATTGACCTATTACGGTTTTCACTCCCTTCAGTTGGTTGATGAAACTGGCGCTCATCCTTTCGACAGAAACAGACGCGGAATGTCGGTAGGTGAAGGAGCGGCCATGCTGTTGCTGACTGCCGCCGCAACCACTCCGGACAATGCCGTTGCCGAACTCCTTGGGGCCGCTTTATCATGTGACGCCTATCATCCCGCTTCACCCCATCCCGAAGGCGCCGGGGCATTGCGCGCCATGGAAGATGCGCTCGCCGATGCCCGCGTCTCGCCGGCAGACATAGATTATATACATCTCCATGGCACGGGGACCATCGAAAACGACATCGCCGAAGCAAAGGCCATACACGCTCTGTTCGAGAGGTGTCCCATTCCCCCTCTCTCTTCCATAAAAGGATCCTTCGGGCACTCCCTTGCGGCAGCCGGGGCGGTGGGCGCCGTTGTGTCCGCTTTGAGCATTGCCCACGGCATCATACCCGCCAATACGGGCTTTCATGATCCCGATCCCGGCTTAAACCTGACCCCTGTTGATGCGCCGCTGAAGGCTGATGTCAACATGCTCCTTGCCAATTCTTTCGGTTTCGGTGGGAATAACGCTGTTCTCGTTGTAGGGCATCCGAAACGGCGAAGGGGCGC
This sequence comes from uncultured Desulfonema sp., assembly GCA_964452445.1. GTDB lineage: Bacteria > Desulfobacterota > Desulfobacteria > Desulfobacterales > RPRI01 > RPRI01. The sequence continues at coordinate 3,600 of CAYVMK010000005.1, forward strand.
AGAGACATCGTTTTGCGCTGTCCGACCCGCGCTGTTTTCCGTTATCGGAAGCGCCTGTCTCACCGTCGCCGGTGATGCAGAGCGAACAATCGAACGCATGGGTTATGGAGAAGGATTAATAGGCATCGTTCCTTCTTCCGATATACTGAAACCTCTATCTGAGAAATCCGTCCGCCGCATGAAGCGTCTTCCCCGTATGGCCTTGTCTCTGGCCGTTTCCGCCTGCAAAGATTCCGCAAAAGCCGGTCCGCCGGCATCGGTCTTCCTGGGAACCGGCTGGGGCGGGCTATCTGAGACCCATGATTTTCTGACAAAACTCTTCGCGTCGGACGAACGCTTTACCAGCCCGACGGATTTTATCGGATCCGTGCACAACGCCGCCGCAGGTCATGTCGCCATCCATTTCAAATCCACCGGGCCGAACGTGACTGCCACAGGCGGAGATTCTGCCTTTGAGCAGGCGTTGATCGCGGCAAGCCTCCTGACTCGTCATGGCGATGATCCGCTTCTTGTGATCGGCGCAGATGAATATCACGAAACATTATCTCCTCTGTTCGATGCCTCCGTGGCGCCGGCCGGAACACCTTCAGACGGAGGGGGGGCTCTATACCTCAAACCGGCAACGGCGACATCCCCATGCCGGATATGTCCTTCTTTCATGGCTTATTCCGGCAACAACGATCAGATCATCCCGGCGCTGATCCGCGCACTGGAGGGAGGCGAAAGGATCAGGGATCGATTCGGGGCCATTCTGGCAGGGATTCCCGCCGCACAGAGGGAAAAAGGAAAGGGTCAACAGGATAACTTCCTGTCTATGACGGGATACCCCCATCCCGTTATAGATTATCGGCGGTACGTCGGTGAATTTGCTTCGGCATCTGCTGTAGCGACGGTTCTGGGGGTCTTGTCTATACAAGCCGGTGAAATACCAAGAAATCTCTGCCACCAACAAACGACGCCATTGCTGGGACGGGGTATCCTTGTACTGGGATTCGGCAATTATGTCACGGCAGTGGAGATCTTGCCATGAAGCAAGAAAGACAGACGCCGGGAGATGTCCTGATCATCGGTTCCGGCGTCGGCGGTTTGACGGCCGGTATTATTCTGTCGAAACTTCATCACCGGGTTACGGTCGTGGAAAGAAATCTCCTGCCGGGGGGATTGATGCGCGGCTATCTCCGGTCCGGCATTGATTGTCCCGTGGGGGTGCATTATATGGGTTCCCTCGACATGGGGCAGCCTCTCCGAAGAATGTGGGATTATCTCGGAGTCACTCCCTTGATTCCTCTCGAACGTATGGGTGTGGAGGGTGTCATAGATCGCTATATCTTCGATGATTTTACTTTCGATCTTCCCGAGGGACTTGACGCCTTCGAAGGCAACCTGAGACGGTCATTTCCCCTGGAGCACAGCCTGATTACAACGATCATGGGCGATCTAAGGCGAACATCCGGCGCCCTGACCTCGCTCGACATCCTGATGTCCCCGGGAATGACTTTTCTTTCACCGGAGAGCTTTGAATCCATGGGGGAACAACTCTTGCGTATGGGTTGTTCAACCCGTCTCCTCTCTGTCCTGGGAGTTCCTCCTACCCTGATAGGGGTTTCCTTGCTGGAATGCCCGGTTTTTTATTATCATATGACCATAGCCTCCTATCTTCTGTCGTCCTGGCGCTTAGCCTGCAGCAGTTCCCAAATGGCGGATGCCTTTGTGTTCCGTCTTAAGTCACTGGGCGGTGATGTCGTTACGGGAGACGGCGTCGCAAGAATCCTTGTCCAATCAGGCCGGGTGAAAGGCGTCGTTTTAAAATCCGGCCGTGTCCTTGGGGCCGAGACCATCATTGCCGCCGTTCATCCCGGAACCGTCGTCGCCATGTTGCCCGGGGACGCGCTCAGACCCGCTTATGTGGAGAGGGTTGCGGAACTTGAAAATACGAAAGGAATCTTTGCGGTGAATCTCGCCGTGGATGCCGATGCGCATGAGGCGCTGTCCTACAACATCTACCGGCTTTATCCGGAAGAAGACGGCGCCCTGTCTCACGGGATATTCCATCAATTGCGCAGCAGCGGGCAGCCAGGGGTAAATATCCTATCTATGATGACAACAAGCGGCATTGAGGAATGGCGACAATGGGAAAGAACGACGTCCGGACGACGGGGCAGTGACTATCTCGATGCAAAGGAAAAGAAAGCCCGCCGGTTCATCGGTGAGGCATCAGAGTTATTCGGACATCTTAAGGGAATAAAGATACTGGACATCTATACTCCGCTGACCATAAGGGACAGGGTAAACTCTCCGGACGGTTCTGCCTATGGGATTCTCCGTTCGACCAGACAATTGATGAAGACGGCTTCTTTGCATCGCACATCTATCGGGGGGTTGTTTCTTGCCGGTCAGAACAGCCTGGCGCCGGGGATTATAGGAACAATGCTGGGATCTTTCCAGACGGTGAGAAACCTCATCGGTCACGAAAGATTCAGTCGAGAGGTCGTGGGGGATTTCCTGTGAAGGTCTTGCTCGTATCAACAAACACTATGATGGAGCCTTATCCGCCCTACCCGATCGGACTTGATTATGTGATGAATGCCATATCACCGCCGCATCAGGTGAGAATAGCGGATATGAATGAACTGAAGAAAGGCGGCGATACCCTGGCCGGGATTCTTTCCCGATACCAGCCCGATATTATAGGCTTGTCCATCAGAAATATTGACAATATTGACGAAGCCAACGTAAGAACATTTACAGACGAAATCCGGGAATTGATCAGTATCATCCGGCGGCATTCGAAAGGATTTATCGTCCTGGGAGGCAGCGGATTTACCATCCTGCCAGGCGAATTTATGAACCGGCTTGATGCCGATTTCGGCGTCATCGGCGAGGGGGAGCGGCTCCAGTTCCTTCTCCAGGCGCTGGAAAGAAATGAAAGCGTTTCCGGCCTTCCCGGCATTGTGACCAGGGACAGTCCTGTTGTTTTCCCGGAACCCTGGTCCCGGTCATTCCACCGCAGTTTTTCCCTGGATCATTCCCATACTTCTTTCTACCTGAAGAGGGGCGGCATGCTTAATCTGCAGACAAAAAGGGGCTGCCCTTTCAAGTGTATCTATTGCACTTATCCCCACATAGAGGGAACGCGGTTCCGGTTCGCACCGCCCGGGGAAGTCGCCGATACGGCCAGAACGCTCCAGGATGCCGGCGCCAAGTACCTCTATATAACGGATTCGACGTTTAACGGCAGTCGTGAACACAGTCTGGAGGTTGCGGCGGCATTCAAAAAAGCCGGGATTTCCGTTCCCTGGGGCGGCTTTTTTACTCCCCTGCCGCCGCCGCCGGACTATTATCGTATCCTTGCCGACGCAGGTTTGATGCATGTGGAATTCGGCACGGAATCCCTCTCAAATCCGATGCTCGATTCGTATCGGAAACCTTTTCATCTTGACGATGTCTTTATCTCGCACAGGTTTGCCGTTGACGCCGGTCTGCATGTCGCTCATTATCTCATGTTGGGCGGGCCGGGCGAAGATGAAAGCACTCTGAAAGAGACCCTGGCCAATGCCGACAGACTGGAAAAAACCGTTTTTTTCGTTTTCAGCGGAGTCAGGATTTTCCCTCACACCTCCCTGCACGATCTGGCCCTTGAGGAAGGACAAATAAAACCGCAATGTAATCTTCTCGAACCGGCGTTTTATTGGTCGCCGGCTTTGCACCGGGAAATGGTTATGCACCTTGTGAAAAAACATGCCGGCAGTCGGATGAACTGGGTTATCGGGTCCGGCTCTCAACAGACGTTAAAAAATCTTGCTCGGTTGCATGCAAGAGGCCGTGTGGGACCGCTATGGGAACAATTGATCCGATGAAGCATTACGGGAAAAGGGCAGGATATGTCTCTCCGGCGACGGCGACCGGCTTTATCTCTATCGCCCTGGCGTCCATTCTGTCCCTCTTTCATCCTGGGTTGGCCGTCATTCCCCTGTCTATTTTTCTTTTTTTCTGTGCAGCTGCCCCGTTTTTTCCTTCAAGGGGTTTCTTTTTGCCGGTCATCAGCCGGGGGCATACGGGAAGGCCCGTGGTATCCCTGACATTCGATGACGGGCCCGACCCGGTGACGACCCCGCCACTTTTGCAATTACTGGGACGTTATGCCGCAAAAGCCGTCTTCTTCGTTACAGGGGAAAAGGCCGCCCAATACGGCGACCTTATTTCAGAGATACTTGCACATGGTCACGACATCGGCAATCATTCGTACAGCCATGATCCCCTTTTAATGCTGCGCCGTTCTGAGAAGGTATATCGGGAGATCGAAGCCACGCAGGTCGTGCTAAGACATTTCGGCATCTCCCCTGTCGCTTTCAGGCCGCCCGTGGGCATCACCAGTCCGAGACTATCCAATGCCCTGCTTCAACAGGGACTGTACTGCGTGACTTTCACCTGTCGGGTCTTTGATGGTGGAAACAGGTATATTCAGGGATTGTCCGGGAGGATACTGAAAAAGGCAAACCCGGATGACATCATCCTTCTTCACGATATCCGGCCAAAAGGGGCGATCGGGTCAGAAGATTTTCTGCATGAGATAGAAGCGATATTGTCCGGTTTGAAAAGCAAAGGATTGCAAGTTGTTCCCCTTGCTGAACTTCTGGGGAAACCGGTAATGATCAGGGTCTAATGGCGACAATTGACGATAATGCCCTCGATCCTGCGGGATGTTACACAAAGGTCTCGACACGAGCAGTCAAAAAAAAAGATTGATATACAAATAGATTGATGATATGTGCACATGCTAAATCTGCGGCAAATGATCACGGATTGCCGGATGCTCGGGGATATTGGCGGCAGCGGTATGGATGAAAATTGGCACAGCATATCATATAAGAGGGATGCATCAACCGGTGCGGTTTGGGCGGAAGCTTGTGCAAAAACCGGATCGCCCTGGTTTTCCGGCCATTTTCCCGCTGAACCGATTCTGCCTGGTATTGCCATCCTGTCCATGGTGACGGATGTTATCAGGCAGCATGAATCTGAAAAGAGGAGAAGGATCAGGATCTCGGGCGTCAGGAAGGTCAGGTTCAGGCTGCCGGTCAGGCCGGACGCGTTGTTGACAATATCCTTGTCTTTGTCCCGCGAGGATGAAAGTCTTTCCTATCATTTTAAGGTTGAGTTGAACGAAAAGGCGATATGCACGGGTGTTATTGTGGCTAAGACATTACCGGAGGAAGTCGGGGGAATGATGCATTTTTATAAAGGCGTGGCTGTGATAACTGATTCTATGGTGAGGAGGATTATGGATGGCCGTTAGTACGGATAAGCAGGAAATGATAATTCGCATTGCGAAAATTATCATCTTTGAACTGAAACTTACAGAAATTACGCCGGAAACATTCGATCCCGATCTTGATCTGGTGGATGAACTTGGTGTTGACAGTATGGATCTGGCTACGGTAGTTCTCGTGCTTCAGGATGAATATGGTATTACTATTGACGAGGATGATTATCCCAAACTCAGAAATATTAACATGATCGCCGAATATATCAGGCAGAAACGGGCGGCATGAACTCATGGAAACCCTTTGAAGATTCATGGATACAACGAAAGTCAGAATAATCCCTCCATGCAATAAAGAAATGAGAAAATGGAAATTTTCCGAGTTGCTGGCCGACCAGAATATCCACCGGCGCTGGGAAAAGGTGAGGAAGTTTTTTTTCCTGCGGGAGTCAACTTATGATATGACTAGCCGTTGCAATATCCGTTGCGACGGCTGTTATTATTATGAAGGGGAAAAGCAGTTTGCCGAAGAAAACGGGAATCCGGAGGCATGGCGAAAACTGATGAAAGAGGAAAAAGCTAGGGGCATCACCTATGCCGTTCTGGCCGGCGCCGAGCCATCCATGGTCCCGCAGCTTCTTGATGTCTGCTACAGGGAAATTCCCCTTGGCTGTATTGCCACGAATGGCGTTAAACGCATTTTCGAAGCGGTCGGGTACAAGATTCACATCTCCGTTTGGGGAAATGATGAAACGAGCCTGCGTGTTAGAAGGGCAAAAAAATTGCTGTTGAAACAGATCGAAAATTACCGGGGCGATCCCAGGGCCGTGTTCGTCTATACGTTTACGCGGGATAATATCGCCGAAGTTTACGAGGTCATGAACACCATCGTTGCCCATGATTGTAAGATCACCTTCAACGTTTTTTCATCTCCTGTCGGTTATACCGGTCCTCTCCGGCATAACAGGGACTCCCTTGACCGGACACGTAAAGCCATCCTGGATCTCCTGTACCGGTATCCGGAAAATGTGCTTTTTTCCCCCTATAACGTGGTTGCGCATACGCATCAATACGGCCTCAACGAGCTCTATGGATGTTCATATCCGAGAAGGAATCCTTCGACGGACATCGGTCTTGGACGGTCTTTCAGGCAATACCGGGCAGATTTATCCTGGGATCGGGATGCGGCCTGCTGCGTTCCCGACACAGACTGCGCCGAATGCAGGCATTATGCCGCCGGCAGCGCCGTTGTCACGGCGCGCCTGTATCGTCATGTGATTGACCCTGATACGTTCAAATCATGGCTTGACTATGTGGATACCTACCTTGCCGTATGGGTTATGGGTTACGAAAAGGGAAACAACCTCTGCCGTGAGATGGTCGCTCCACCCTGCGTGCCGTAGCAAAAGGACAGGAAAAGATTCCTGCGGATCACATGTGCCCATAACCCGACATAGCCTTCAAGAGGAAAGAATCTATGAAAACCGTCAGTTCTTTACTGGATAAAGCCTGGCATGAACGTTACAGGAAGATATCCGGTCTTAATATCCGAAGTTCCATCTATGATGTGACCAACCGCTGTAATCTGCGTTGCAGGGGCTGTTTCTTCTTTTCTTCCAACGAACATCAGGCTGCCTCCGAGGAAATGGATGCGGAAAGATGGCGGCAGTTTGTCCGTAAGGAAAAGGAACGGGGCGTCAATCTTGCGATATTGATCGGCGGGGAACCTACACTGTGCATTGACCGGATTGAGGCTTTCTATACGCAACTGCCGACGTATTGTGCGACCAACGGACAGATCAAGATACCCAGGGACCGTTTCCCTGATTTAATGGTAGGCATCTCGTTATGGGGCGACGAGGAAGACGAAAAAATGCTCAGGGGGAAAGATACGTTTGCCGTATCCAGTAAAAATTATGAAGGGGATCCGTATACCTATTATCTATACACGATTACACCAAAACAGGTTGGGCGGGTAGAGCGCGTAATCAGAAAGATTACCGATGTCGGGCTGAAGGTTCATTTGCAGTTGTTGACGAATGATGAACATGTGGATGGTTTTTCCTGGACGGAAGAGAAATTCAGAGACGTTCGGGCTGAAATGGACGATATGCTTGACAAATATCCAAAGACCGTCATTTCCTGCAAGTACTACCACGAAATCATCACCACGGGGAAGATGATGAATCGCACATTCGGATGGATGGAGTGCCCGTCCGTCACGGCGCCGATGGATAACAGGAATCCCCGGCCCAAAAGGCTCATCCGGTTTATTCGATGGGCTTCCGATCTTCACACCATGCACCGGTGCTGCACCTCCGCGACAAGAGATTGCTCGACTTGCAAGGACGGCGCCGCATATATGAGCTGGGTCATGGTCAACAAAAGAGACCATTTGCAGTCGTCGAAGGATCTCCAGAACTGGATTGAGGTGTATGAAATGTTTGCCAAACTCTACCGGTTCATACCATGGTAGCGCTACAGACATCCCTTATATCCGCAATCGAGACAACCCAAAATGGATAGACAACGGCCGGTGATTTTAGGTTATGATGCGGTATCGCCCCTGGGTGTCGAGATGGAGACTCAGTGGGACCGTGCATTACGTGGCGTAAGCGGCATCGGCCCACTGACCCGTTTTCCCCTTCGCGAAGGTTTCCCCGTGAGAATGGCCGGTCAGGTTGAGGAGATCGTCGTTGATGACTACCCTTTTTTGAGATCCCGTGACATGGCGCTGTGGACATCGCCTGTTTTCCGGCATGCCCTGCTGGTTGTCCACCGCGCGCTGAAAAAAAGCGGGATTGAGGTGACTAATGACATTTCACATAGAGTGGCGATTACCTTCAGTTCCGCCATCGGCGGCCTCGATGCCGTTATCCGTGCGGACAGGTTGTTGGTTTCAGAAGGGAAACTCCCCCATCCTTTTACCAATCCGAACTCCTGTATCAATATGGTGGGGGGGAAAATATCCATCATGACCGGCGCAACAGGCCCCATAACGTCCACCATTACCGCTTGTGCAACTGGTTCTACATCCATGATTATCGGGGCGATGTTCATCGAGCAAGGTATGGCGGATGTGGTTATCTGCGGCGCTGTTGATTTTCCCCTTATTGAACCCATCCTGGGCGGTTTTGCCACGATGAACGGCGCGTACAGGCCAAGGGAAGGTCAGCCGGAAGAACCTCCGGGGAAGGCAAGCCGTCCCTTCTCCATCAACAGGCGGGGTTTCATTGTATCGGAAGGCGCCGGATGTATCGTTATCGCGGGGGAAGCGTTTGCAAAGGCCCATGGTCTTACCCCCAGGATTGAAATGGCGGGATGGGCGATGACATCCGACGCCCATCATTTTGTTGCCCCGAACCTTGAAACGGTTAGACGGTGCATCGCGGAGAGCATTGTCCATTCCGGCCTGCAGCCGGTGGATATTGACGCGGTTAATGCCCATGGGACATCAACGAAGATCGGTGACAGGATTGAGGGGGATGCCTTGAAGGATGTTTTCGGCAGCAACGTGCCGCCGGTATCGGCCAACAAGTCCCAGATCGGCCACGCCATGGGGGCTTCCTCCGCCATTGAAATCATACTTGCCATGGAGGGGATGATTCGTGATACGCTTCTCCCCACGATCAATTATATGCCTGATCCGGATATCGCTGTTGATTGCGTGCCGGAAGGCGCGAGAGCTGTTGCTCAGGAGCACGTGTTAAAAAATGCATTCGGATTCGGCGGCTGTAATTCCTGCATCGTCCTGCGCAGGATCGCCTGAGGCTTATAAATAAAGGCTGAAGGCTAAAGACTGAAGGCTTTTAGGGGTAAATCATGAGTGATCGCTGATATTCTTCTACCTTCGGCCTTCAGTCTTCAGCCTAAACACCTATTTACGAACTGTGAACGTATATGAAACCACCAAAGAACAGACGGGTTTTTGTCGTCGGATATGGTGCGGCGTCGCCACTGGGAAAGACCTTCAGGCAGACATGGGAACGGGCGGTTAAAGGCGAGGCCGGTTTCCGCAAAGTGACCAGATGTCAGGTAGAGTCCCTCTGCAATGTTGTGGGCGAGATTCCGGACTGGGATGCCACGGAATTCGCTTTTTCAAATGAGAAGGAGGTTTACAACTGGAATGCGGCTTTTGTCATTCTGACCATGGCGGTATGTAAGGAAGCCCTGGAGAATTCCGGGCTTCAAATAAACAGAGAAACGGGTCCCAGAACAGCCTGTCTGATTGGCTCTGCCATAAACGGAACCGACTCCTTCCGTATCGCCATGGAAAATATGAGGGTCAAGGGGCCGTTGAAAGTAAGTCCCTATCTGCTTCCCAATCTCTGCGCCAATCTGCCGTCGGGCAAGGCGGGAATGCTTCTGGGCTTTACCGGTCCGGTATTTTCTCCTCAGGGCGCCTGCGCTTCCGGTAATTATGCCGTCGCCGTCGGTTCACGGATGATCCGGGACGGAGACTGTGATTTCGTCCTTGCCGGCGGCGTGGATATGCCTATTATGCCTGAGATTATTCATGGTTTTGCCAATATGAATGCCACCGTCAAGATCGTTCCTCATGATCGGGCCTACGAAAATCCTTCCCAGGCATCCCGCCCTTTCAGCGGCGATCGGAAAGGTTTTGTTCTTTCTGAAGGGGGAGGAGTGATCGTGCTGGCCGCGAAGGAGGCTATCCCGCATTACGGCCTGAAGGCAAAAGCTGAAGTCATGGGCATAGGCTGGTCGTCCGACGCCTATCATTTTACGAGACCGAACAAAAATACCATCATCCGGGCGATCAGGGAAACTATTGACGATGCCGGATTGAAGCCGCATGACGTGGAGTATGTCAATGCCCATGGAACCTCCACGGCAAGGGGAGACAGCACGGAAGTAGATTGTCTGCGCGCCGTTTTTGGCGATACACTGAAGCGTATTCCCGTATCGTCGAACAAGTCCCAGATCGGACATACTCTTGGCGCCGCCGCCGCCATTGAAAATGCCCTGACTATCGAAGGGATGCAGCAAGGGGTGATCCTGCCTACGATAAATTATATCCCCGATCCGCAATTTGACGGTCTGGACTTTGTTGCCAATGAAGCCCGGCGCTGCCGGCATGAAATCGCCCTGTCAAATGCCTTCGGATTCGGCGGTACAAACTGTTGCGTTATATTCAGGGGGGGTGTAGCATGAAACCGAAACCGTTCAGACCGGAAGAATTGGTAAAGGATAGCCGTTATGTCCGGGATCAGGAGACCGGCCTTGTCTGGCACAGATGTCGGGAACGGACGCTGTACGCCGACACGGATCGTTCGACGGTGGTCTATCATGCCAATTACCTTCGTTACTTTGAGCTCGGTCGCGCCTCGCTTATGCGGGATGCGGGATATCCTTACCGGGAAATAGAAGAGAGCGGCTATGTTTACCCCGTTGTCGAAATAGGGGTGGAGTTCCATGGGCCACTCCATTATGACGATTCCATGTGGATTTATACCCGGCCGGCGGAGCTTGAACGGGTTAAACTCCGTTTCGATTATCTGATTACCCATCTTGAAACAGGGAGAATTATCTGCAAGGGATTTACAAGGCACTGCGCGCTTAATTCATCTGGAAAGCCGGTGGCTATTGATCCGAAAACAGTTCATCTTTGTAAGACCTTTCCGGAATGAGCATGTAAAAAAAGCGGATCGATAACCTATAGGAGCATTTGATAACCCTATGACACGTGATGATATCGTAGCGCAAGTCTTATATTTTTTCCAAAAGGAATTTGAGATTGAAAATCCGGGATTGGATGATGACCTGAGAGAAAAACACGGGTTTGACAGTATAGATGCCATCGAACTGCTCCTTAAGATCGAAAAAATGCTCGCCTCCGAACTGAGCCATGAGGAAAAGAAACTGGCCATGGATATCCGGACAATCAATCATATCTGCGATTACATTGAATCGCTGGCCGCGGCAAGAGCGGCATCTTCAGGATGAGAGGCGGGATGGAAAGAAGGGTCGTTATTACAGCGTGTTCCGCCATTACCCCTATCGGCCGTTCCAAAGCGGAGATTCTTCACCATCTGGCGCACGGGATTTCCGGAGTCAAGGCCTTGCGGGAAGACGGCCTGTTGTCTTCCTACATCCACTCCAAGGTTTTTGGAACCGTTGACTACCCCATCGTCTATGATTTTAAGCGCCAACATCGAAAAACCATGGGGCCTGTCGCCTATTATGCATGCCAGGTGGCGAAAGAAGTAATTGAGAGCGCCGGTCTGGAGCAGGAATTTGTCACGTCCGGCCGTTTGGGTGTCGCCTTCGGTTCTACCCACGGGAGCCCTACCGTTCAGCGGGATATATATAGGACTTTCTTCGGCGGCTCACGAACCGGGTTTTCTTCCATCGGCGCTGTTGATTACCTGAAATCCATGGTTCACACTACAGCCGTCAATATCACAAAGATGTTCGGCATTACAGGCCGCGTCATTTCATCGTCCACGGCATGCACAACGAGCAGCCAATCCATCGGTTATGGTTATGAAGCGATCAAATACGGGATGCAGGACGCCATGATTTGCGGTGGGGCTGACGAATATGATACAACTACCGTCGCCGTCTTCGATAATTTGCTCGCCTGTTCGACGGCCTTTAATGATACACCCCATCTGACCCCACGTCCCTTCGATGTAAAGAGGGACGGACTGGTCGTGGGAGAAGGGGCGGGGGCAGTCCTGTTGGAGGAGTACGGGTTTGCCCGAAAGAGAGGCGTCCCGATACTGGCGGAGGTAATAGGCTTTGCCTGCAACAACAACGGCGGCGACCTGATCCTGCCGAACCTGGGCGGCATCACGCAGACCATCCGGATCGGACTGAAAGAAGCAAAGATCAATGCGGATGAGGTGGATTTCATCAGCGCTCATGCAACAGGAACCAAGATGGGAGATGTGATTGAATCACAGGCTATTTACGATGCCTATGGGGGTTCTCCAGCCGTTGCCGGGTTGAAAGGCTATATGGGGCACTGCATGGGTTCGTGCGGTGTCATTGAGACCATCATTGTAATATATCTGATGGAGGAAGGATTCATCGCGCCGACATTGAACCTGGATGAAATAGACAAGAGGTGCGCCATGATCAATCATGTCGTCTCGCTCAGGGAATCTCCGATCCGGATCGCCTCCATCCAGAATTTTGCCTTTGGCGGCGTGAATACCAGCCTCATTATAAAAAAATGGTAGAACAACTGAAGTGTGAGGTTTAGGATTTGATTTTACTAAGATGTCAAAATTAACAAATTCCTTCCTGTACTACACAAATCATCGGCTTTGATGAAACTTCCTGATTTCAATCGTTAATAAATGATGTTGTTTTCTCAGTATTCATGATAAAAGATAGGCACGCTGCATTTTATATTTTCACCAGAGGCAAAATATTTTTCGTGGAGCAGGCGGGTACAGTGAGGTGTGAACAACTTCCTGTACTACACAAATCATCATCCTTAATTAATATGATCGATTTAAAT
>CAYVMK010000006.1:0-16205 GCA_964452445.1 uncultured Desulfonema sp.
ATGCCATACTATATGACCAAAAAGGGAATATTTCCGAAATCTTCATCTTGCCGGAAGGAAAGGCAATGCCGCTGGTACCGCAAGCCCAGGCACCAAGAAGGAGATATTGATAATGAACCATAACAGGAGAATCATCGCATGAAAGCCAAGCCAGCATTCAATCGGGTTATTATCGAAAGCGTAAAACCGCAAGTCGATGGTGGCCGGTATCCTATCAAACGCATTCTTGGTGAAGAGATTGTGGTGGAAGCGGATATTTTTGTCGACGGGCATGATGTCTTGGGCGCCGAACTGCTGTTCCGAAAAGAAACTGAACGCGAATGGAAGGCAGTCCCCTTGATATTTATAAACAACGATCACTGGCAGGGGGCTTTTGTCGTCTCTGAAGTTGGACGATATTGCTACACTGTCCGGGGGTGGATCGATCCGTTCAAAACCTGGCGCAAGGATCTGCAAAAGAGACTGGCGGCTGATCAGGATGTTTCCATATCCCTGTTAATGGGCGCTGAAATTATCAACGATGCCTGCGCGGCAGTTCCTGAAATCGCCGGCAAAAGACTGGCAGACTGGGTAGAGACGCTAAAATCCGATCAGCACCCGGAGCATAAAATCCGTCTGGCTTTGGATGATGAACTTGCGGCCCTGATGGCCATGCACCCCTTCGGACAGTCCATCGTTACCTGGAACAGGGAACTCATTGTCATCGTAGATCGAAAGAAGGCCTGTTATAGCGCCTGGTACGAAATGTTTCCGCGTTCCTGCGCCAATGGAATGAAGCGCCACGGGACATTCAAAGACTGCGAGGCCAGACTTTCCTATATTGCCAAAATGGGTTTTGACGTGCTGTATTTGCCGCCGATCCACCCCATCGGGCACACGCATCGGAAAGGGAAAAACAACTCGCCGGTCGCCGGGCCGGATGATCCGGGAAGCCCGTGGGCCATTGGCTCCCACGAGGGAGGACATAAAGCGATTCACCCCCGGCTGGGGAACCTCGACGATTTCGGCAACATGGTCTTGGCGGCCCAAAAACTGGGGATTGAAGTGGCTTTAGACATTGCCTTCCAATGCTCGCCGGACCATCCCTATGCCCATGAACACCCCGAATGGTTTCGCCGGCGTCCGGACGGCGCCATCCAGTATGCCGAAAACCCGCCCAAGAAATATGAAGACATTTATCCCTTCGATTCTGAAACCGAAAACTGGAAGGAACTCCGGGAAGAACTCAAAAGCATCGTCTTTTTCTGGATTGATCAGGGTATCCGAATATTCAGAGTGGATAACCCGCATACCAAACCCTTTTCCTTCTGGGAATGGCTCATCGCAGAGGTTAAAAAGGACTATCCCGATGTAATTTTTCTGGCTGAAGCTTTTACCCGGCCCAAGATCATGTACAACCTGGCAAAGCTGGGATTTTCCCAGTCTTACACTTACTTTGCCTGGCGCAACACCAAATGGGAGATCACCAAGTACTTTACGGAATTAAAGGAGACGGGCGTGCGGGAGTTTTTCAGACCCAGCCTCTGGCCAAATACGCCGGACATTCTCACCGAGTATCTGCAGATCGGGGGAAAGGCCGCCTTCATGTCCCGGCTGGTTCTGGCGGCAACCCTTGGGGCAAATTACGGGATTTACGGCCCGGCCTTTGAGTTATGCGAGAACAGGCCTCGGGAGAGACGGAGCGAAGAATACCTGGATTCCGAAAAGTATGAAATTAAATCATGGGACATTAAAAATCCCCTGAACATCAAGGACTTTATCGCTCGAGTGAATAAAATACGCAGAGAGAACCCGGCGCTTCAAAGTGATTGGAGTTTACAGTTTCTTTCTATCGACAGCGACCAACTGATCGCTTATTGCAAACATACGGAAGATTTTTCCAATATCATTGTTGTGGTGGTTAATCTTGACCCCCACCACAGTCATGCAGGCTGGCTGGAACTGCCCCTGTCGGGATGGGGACTTGATCTTCAGCGCGCCTACCAGGTGCACGATCTGCTCAGCGATGCGCACTACCTGTGGCATGGGAACCGCGGCTATGTGGAGATCAACCCTCAGATCGTACCCGCACATATCTTCCGGGTAAGACGCCATTTGCGAACCGAACAGGATTTCGATTACTTTATTTGAAGGTGCAACCGTCATGACCAAAGTGCTGAAAAAAGATTCGGTTTCAGGAGACGATCCTTGCTGGTACAAAGATGCCATTATTTACCAGCTTCATGTAAAAACCTTTTATGACCGCGACAACGATGGGATCGGCGATTTTAAAGGGCTATGTGAAAAGCTTGATTATCTGAGCGACCTGGGAGTGACTGCCATCTGGTTGCTCCCTTTTTACCCTTCTCCCTTAAAGGACGACGGTTATGATATTTCCGATTATACCAGTATCAATCCTTCTTATGGAAAACTTGCAGACTTTAAGATGTTTATACGAGAGGCCCATCGGCGTGAGTTGCGGGTGATCACCGAACTGGTAATAAACCACACTTCCGACCAGCATTCCTGGTTCCAGAACGCCCGGCGCGCCAAACCCGGCAGTGTCTGGCAAAATTTTTACGTGTGGAGTGACACGCCGGACCGTTTTCGAGAGGCCCGGATTATTTTTCAGGATTTTGAATCCTCCAATTGGGCCTGGGACCCGGTGAAAAGCGCATATTACTGGCATCGGTTTTATTCCCACCAACCTGATTTAAACTACGATAACCCGAAAGTGCATCAGGCCATATTCAAGGTTCTGGATTTCTGGCTGGCAATGGGGGTGGATGGCATGCGACTGGATGCGGTGCCGTACCTGTATGAGCGCGAGGGCACCAATTGTGAAAACCTGCCCGAAACCCACGACTTTCTAAAAAGGCTGCGAAGTCGTCTGGATAGCAAATACGCGCATCGGATGCTGCTGGGAGAGGCCAATCAGTGGCCCGAGGATGCCGTGGCCTATTTTGGAGATGGGGACGAGGTTCATATGGCGTTCCATTTTCCGCTGATGCCCCGCCTCTTTATGGCCCTTCAAATGGAAGACCGGTTTCCCATAGTCGATATTCTCGAGCAGACCCCGGCGATACCGGAGGCTTGCCAGTGGGCGGTTTTTTTGCGGAATCACGACGAACTGACATTGGAAATGGTCACTGACGAAGAGCGCGATTACATGTATCGGGCCTACGGCCATGATCCCCGGATGCGAATAAACCTGGGCATCCGCCGCCGGCTTGCTCCCCTTCTGGGCAACCACCGCCGAAGAATTGAACTGATGAACGGCATCCTTTTTTCCGTTCCCGGGACACCGGTGATTTACTACGGAGACGAAATCGGCATGGGAGACAACGTCTATCTGGGGGACCGCAACGGCGTACGCACGCCCATGCACTGGAGCGCGGATAGAAACGCCGGGTTCTCGGATGCCAATCCCCATAAGCTCTATCTGCCCATTATCACCGATCCTGAATATCATTATGAAGTCATCAATGTGCAGACCCAGCACAATAACCCGCATTCCCTGCTGTGGTGGATGAAGCGCCTTATTATGATTCGAAAGCGGTTCAAGGCCCTCAGCCGAGGAACCATGCAGTTTTTGTATCCCGACAACCCCAAAATATTTTCCTTTATTCGATCCCATGACGAAGAACGGATTCTTGTGGTTGCCAATCTGTCCCGCTTTGTCCAATATGTGGAACTCGATCTTTCCGCACATCGGGGAGCGATTCCCATCGAAATATTCGGTCGCACGAAATTTCCCGCCGTGGGAGAAAATCCATATCCGTTTACATTGGGTCCTCACACTTTTTACTGGTTTCTGCTGCAACCGCCGGAGGCTGGCGGACCGGAGCAGGCAATTTCTTTGCAAGCCCTGATTTCCACTTTGGAGATTGACGGTAAATGGGAAAATATTTTTACCGATAAGAAAAAGAGCCGGCTGGAAAACCTGCTCGGCCCTTATCTCGCGAAGCAGCGCTGGTTTGGCGGAAAAGCCCGCCAGATCAAAGGTGTGCGCATTCAGGAATTCATCCCGCTGCTGCACAATAAAGATTTTCCGGCACACATCGCCCTGGTTGCTGTGGATTATCTGGAAGGAAATCCCGAAACCTATGTCCTGCCTTTAACTTATGCCACAGGCAAGCAGGCCGAAGATATTCTCCGGCTATCGCCACATCTAATTGTTGCCCGCCTGTTAATAACAGACAAAAAAGAAGAAGGGATTCTTTTTGACCCTTTTACCGTCAAGGATTTCGGCAAGGCGTTGCTGGAAGCCATGGCGCGCCGGGATCGGCGCAAAGGAAAAGGCACAGACGGTGAAATAATTATCTCTTTGACCCGCCCGTTCAGACAAATTGTCAGATCCATCGAAGTCTCCCCGGAGCCATCGGCGCTCAAAGCCGAGCAAAGCAATACCTCGCTGGTATATGAGAACAAATATATTTTGAAGCTTTTCAGAAAATTTCAGCCGGGAATAAATCCGGACCTGGAAATTGGAAGGTTTCTGACCGAAAAGGATTTCAAGTCCATTCCCCCGTTGGCCGGGGCCATCGAATATCGTAAAGACCGCCAGGAACCGGCGACGTTGGCCATCCTTCAGGGGTTTGTTCAAAATCAGGGGGATGCCTGGCGGCATACTCTGGACATGTTGAACCATTCTTTTGAGCATATTTTGACGAAACAGGCTGGCAAACAGCCCCCCCCCACACGTTGCCGGTCTTTTCTGGATATGTTGGACGCTGAACCGTCGGCAGAAATCCTGGACTGCATTGGCGCCTATGCAGAATCAGCACGGCTTTTAGGTCAGCGAACCGGTGAACTCCATCTGGCGCTTCGCGCCGCAGGCGAAAATGCGCCGCAGTTTGTTCCGGAACCTTTTTCCAATCTCTACCAGCGATCGCTTTACCAGTCCATGCACACCCTGACTGAAAATAACCTTTTGCTCCTCGGCAAGCGCTTGAAGGACCTTCCCGATGAATCTCTTGACATGGCCCGGGACATACTCGAACACAAGAAGGAAATCCTGGGCCGTTTTCGAGCCCTTCTCGATATAAAAATCACCGCCATGCGCATGCGCTGCCACGGGGACTATCACCTTGGACAGGTGCTTTACACCGGAAACGATTTTGTGATCATCGATTTCGAGGGGGAGCCGGCCCGCGCCATTTCCGAACGGCGGATAAAGCGTTCCCCATTGCGGGATGTTGCCGGCATGCTTCGATCTTTTCACTATGTGGTGTATGCGTCCCTTTTGGAGCATAAAGATCGAGGTCTGGCCAACCCGGAAACCACGCCATACCTGGATTCATGGGGAGGCTTGTGGCAAATGGGGGTATCGGCCATATTTTTTAAATCTTACCTGAAGGTTTGCGATCAAGGCGACTTTTTACCACAGTCAAGGCAAGAACTTACCATTTTAATGAATGCTTATCTGCTGGAAAAAGCCATCTATGAAATGGGCTATGAGTTGAACAACCGCCCGGGATGGATAAAAATCCCCCTGCAGGGAATACAACAATTGCTTGCGCAAGAATAAAGAACTTAGAGGTGATTATGTCACAGGACGGCAAAAAAGGAGAAAACCAGAGACAGCCCGCTTCGGCGGCGAACAAAGCCATTCAAAATGATAGTCATCTTCTATCCGAAGAGGATATTTATCTTTTCAACCAGGGGAGCCATTTTCAGCTCTATGAAAAAATGGGCGCTCGCCTTGTTAAACAGAAAGGCCTTGAGGGCGCCGCGTTTTCTGTTTGGGCGCCCAATGCCGCACGGGTCTGTGTTGTTGGGGATTTCAATGCCTGGAATAAAGAAAGCCACCCGCTGCGCCTCAGGGGACAATCCGGACTCTGGGAAGGCTTTATCCCCGGGGTCAAGAAAGGGGATGTTTACAAATACCATATCATCTCTCAGCACAATAACTACCGTGTGGAGAAGGCAGACCCCTTTGCCCTCTGTTATGAAGCGCCCCCTTTAACCGCCTCGGTTGTATGGGAACTGGAATATCAGTGGCACGATCAGGAGTGGATGGAAAAAAGGGGGAAACTAAACGCCCCTGAATCGCCGGTGATCATTTATGAAGTGCATGTAGGCTCCTGGAAGCGGGCGCCGGAAGATGACAACCGTCCGCTGACCTACCGGGAGCTTGCCCCTGTGCTGGCCGAATACATCACCCGGATGGGTTTTACCCATGTGGAATTTCTGCCGATAACCGAGCACCCCTTTTACGGGTCGTGGGGGTATCAAACCGTTGGATATTTCGCTCCCACCAGGCGATACGGAACCCCGCAGGACTTTATGTATCTAATCGATTATCTTCATCAAAAGGGGATCGGCGTCATTCTGGACTGGGTGCCTTCACATTTCCCCAACGATGAACATGGCCTTGGCTATTTTGACGGAACCCACCTCTTTGAACATGCCGATCCCCGGCAGGGATTTCACCCCGACTGGAAGAGTTGTATCTTCAATTACGGCCGCGAGGAGGTGAGAAGCTTTTTGATCAGCAGTGCGCTGTTCTGGCTGGAAAAATATCACATTGACGGCCTGCGGATGGATGCCGTTGCCTCAATGCTTTACCTGGACTATTCCCGAAAGCAGGGAGAATGGGTGCCCAATCGTTACGGCGGCCGGGAAAATTTGGAAGCCATCGCCTTTTTACGGAGCTTGAACGAGGAGATCAATCGGAATTATCCCCAGGTGATGACGATCGCCGAAGAATCAACGGCATGGCCGATGGTTTCCAGAAACACCTATCTCGGAGGGCTTGGTTTTGACATGAAATGGGATATGGGGTGGATGCACGACACGCTGGAATATATATCTCAAGACCCTGTCTATCGATTATATCATCACAGCAAGCTGACTTTTCGGATGCTGTACGCATTTCATGAAAATTACGTCCTTCCTCTTTCCCACGATGAGGTGGTCCATGGGAAAGGATCGCTGCTGGGGAAAATGCCCGGTGATCCCTGGCAAAAATTTGCCAACCTCAGGCTGCTCTTCGGCAACATGTTTGCCCAGCCCGGGAAGAAGCTGATTTTCATGGGCGCGGAGTTTGGACAGGAATCTGAATGGAATCACGACCAGAGCCTGGAATGGCGCCTCCTCGGCAATCCACTGCATTCAGGCCTGCAGCGATGGGTCAAAGATCTGAATCGAATGTATCAGAGTGAACCGGCTCTGCGAGACCTTGACTTCGCCTCCGGAGGATTTGAGTGGATCGACTGCAACGATTCCCATCAGAGCACCCTGAGTCTCATTCGCCGGCCGCGCGCGGCCGGCGATTTGATGATCGTGGTGTTCAATTTTACACCGGTTCCACGGCACAATTACCGGATCGGAGTTCCCCGAGGGGGATTCTGGCGGGAGGTGATCAACAGTGATGCCAAAGACTACGGCGGCAGCGGCTGGGGCGCCATGGGGGGGGTGACAGCCGCTCCTGTTCCGTTTCACGGCAGACCCTGTTCGCTCACAATGGCCCTTCCTCCTCTGGCGGTCATATTTTTTAAAAGCGAAGAAGAATTATGAGCAATCTTGGCGCAACCTATATGGGGGACGGTGTTTGCCGGTTTGAGGTGTGGGCGCCCTTTGCAAATGAGGTCGCAGTCCATATTCTTTCTCCGGTTCCGCGCGTCATTGCGATGGAAATGCGGCCCGGCGGATATCATGATGTTCTTGCAGAAGGGGTCGAGCCTGGAAGTCTCTACATGTACTGCCTGGATCAGCAGGAGAAACGACCCGATCCGGCCTCCCGTTTTCAGCCCCAGGGGGTGCACGGACCATCGGAGGTGGTTGCGAAGGAATTTTTATGGGAGGACATCGCCTGGTCCGGCCTGCCCCTTTCCCGTTATATCCTGTATGAACTGCATGTGGGAACTTTCACGGCGGAAGGCACCTTTGATGCGATCATTCCTTTTTTAGATGATCTGAAAACGCTTGGCATTACGGCAATCGAACTGATGCCTGTGTCCCAGTTTCCCGGTGCACGCAACTGGGGATATGACGGCGCCTATCCGTTTGCCGTTCAAAATTCCTATGGTGGACCTTCCGGCCTTAAGCGATTGGTGAATGCCTGCCACCAAAAAGGGCTGGCCGTTGTTCTGGATGTTGTTTACAATCACCTTGGCCCGGAGGGAAACTACCTGGGGGATTTTGGTCCCTATTTTACCGACCGGTATAAAACCCCGTGGGGATGGGCCATAAATTTCGATGGGGAATTCAGCGATGAGGTCCGGCGCTTTTTTATCGAAAACGCCCTTTACTGGACCGGTCAATTCCACATCGATGCCCTGCGGCTGGATGCGGTTCACGCCATTTTTGATTTTTCCGCCAAAACCTTTTTGGAATCGCTTGCCCATGCCGCTCACTGCCAGGGGGACAGTTTAAACCGCAGGATTTACGTCATCGCGGAAAGCGCCCTCAACGATCCACGGCTTATCCGGCCCGGGGCGCTCGGCGGATACGGTCTCGACACCCAGTGGAATGACGACTTTCATCACGCGCTCCACACTGTTTTGACCGGTGAGCAGGAGGGGTACTACCAGGATTTCGGTCATTTCGAGGATCTGGTCAAGGCCTGGCGGGAGGGCTTTGTTTACGCCGGCAGATATTCTAAATACCGAAAACGCAGGCATGGCAGTTCCTCGCGGGATATCCCGGCCCGACGTTTGGTTGTCTTTGCTCAAAATCATGACCAGGTGGGAAACCGCATGCAGGGGGAGCGGTTGAGCGAACTGGTCACGCTGGAGCAGTTAAAACTGGCGGCCGGCACAGTTCTGCTCTCTCCTTTTATACCCTTGCTCTTTATGGGTGAAGAATACGGTGAGACGGCGCGATTTGCGTATTTTATCAGTCATTCGGACCCGGATCTGGTTAAGGCGGTTCGGCAGGGAAGGCGGCTGGAGTTTGCCGGTTTCAATTGGCAGGAAGAGACACCGGATCCACAGGATGAAGCCACTTTTTTAAATGCCAGGCTCAACCATCATCTGCGCGGCCAGGATCCCCACCGGGTGATTTATGAATATTACCGGCAACTGATCCGGCTGCGAAAAGAAATCCGCGCCCTGTCATCCCTTAATAAAGAGAACATGGAAGTGGTGGGGCTTAATCAAAAGAAAATCCTTCTCATCCGGCGGTGGACTAATATGGATGAAGCCTTGGCGGTTTTCAATTTCAGCGATGTTTGCGGATCCGTTGGCGTCCGTCTTTCCCCGGGCAGGTGGCAAAAGGCGATGGATTCGGCCGATACGCGCTGGCGGGGACCGGGAAGCGCCACCCCCGACGATCTTTTTTTCAGTGAGACGACCAGTCTTGACCTGAAGCCACACTCGCTGTTATTGATAGTCAAGGCGCCTGCTGTAAAATATCCCCCGACAATGGAGACGGACCCGGGCATTTAAACGGAAGAACAGGAGTTATCATGAATCATTACATATGCATTCACGGCCACTTTTACCAGCCGCCCCGGGAAAATCCCTGGTTGGAAGCCATTGAGCTTCAGGATTCGGCCTCCCCCTATCATGACTGGAATGAAAAGATCACAGCGGAATGCTATGCCATGAACGCCACCGCCCGAATTATCGATGAGCGATCCCGGATCATACAGATAGTCAACAACTATTCCCGTATCAGCTTCAACTTCGGTCCTACCCTGCTCGCCTGGCTGGAGCAGAAGGCGCCGGATGTTTATGCCGCCATCATTGAGGCGGATCGCGAGAGTCTGCAAACCTTCTCAGGACACGGCTCGGCTATAGCCCAGGCCTATAGCCACATGATTCTTCCGTTAGCCAACCGCCGCGACAAGTATACCCAGGCGCTCTGGGGTATCCGGGACTTTGAGCGCCGGTTCGGGCGACAACCCGAAGGGATGTGGCTTCCGGAAACCGCCGTTGACCTTGAGTCGTTGGAGGTGCTTGCCGAGTTGGGGATCTGCTTTACCATTCTGGCGCCCCGCCAGGCGCACCGAATCAGGTCTGTGGGCGAAGAAGCCTGGCTGGACGTCAGCGGCGAAAAAATTGATCCGTTCCGGGCGTACCGCCTGAACCTCCCATCCGGGCGCAGTATTTCCCTGTTTTTTTACGATGGTCCGGTTTCAAGGGAAGCCGCTTTTGGAAGACTTCTGAACAGCGGCGAAGCATTTACCGGACGGCTGTTGGATATTTTTTCGGAAGACCGCTCGTGCACCCAACTGGTCCATATTGCCGTTGACGGCGAGTCGTTCGGCCATCATAGACCCAATGCCCAAAGGACGCTGGCCTATGCCCTTCATTATATTGAATCCCATGGGCATGCGCGACTGACCAATTACGGGGAATTTTTAGAGAAGCATCCGCCCGAGTGTGAGGTGGAGATATTTGAGAACTCCTCATGGAGCTGCGTGCATGGCGTTGAGCGCTGGCGCTCGGATTGCGGCTGCAGTTCCGGCCAGAATCCGGCTTGGAGCCAGGAATGGCGGCAGCCGCTTCGGACGGCCCTGGACTGGCTGCGGGACAATGCCGTGCCGGCCTATGAAGAAAAAGCAAAAGCATTGCTCAAAGACCCATGGGAAACCAGAAACGACTATATCGAGATCATTCTCAACCAATCCCCGGAAAAACTGGAACGTTTTCTGGACCGGCACGCTATCCGGACATTGACCGCGGAGGAGCGAATCATTGTGCTCAAGCTGCTTGAGATGCAACGCCACGCCATGCTCATGTACACCAGTTGCGGATGGTTTTTTGACGATCTGTCCGGTATCGAAACCTTACAGATCATTCAGTATGCGGGGCGGGTCCTTCAGATTTTCCGGGAAATCCTGGATTGCGAAATGGAATCCGGTTTTTTGGAGCTTCTTGGGCAGGCCCGCAGCAATATACCCGAACACGGCAACGGGCGCCGGATTTACGAAAAATTTGTCAGACCCGCCATGGTCAATCTGGATACGGTCTGCGCCCATTACGCAATGAGTTCTCTTTTCAATGAATACGAAGCATCCGCCTCTGTGTATTGTTATACCGTCACCCGGGAAGATTATCGGATCAGCGAAACCGGAAAGGCCAAGCTGCTGTTTGGACGGGTGAACATTACATCCACCATGACGCAAAAATCCGCCCGGTTTTACTTCGGGGTACTTTACCTCGGAGAGCATACTCTGATTTGCGGCGTTAAGGAGTATCGGTCAGAAGACACCTACCTGTCCATGATTGAGAGAATTTCCGAACCATTCAACAGAGCCGATTTTCCGGAAACCCTGCGCCTGATCGACCAGCACTTTGCCGCCTCCATGTATTCCCTTAGAACGATTTTCCGGGATGAACAGCGAAAAATCATGGACGTGATCCTGGGTCAGACGCTGAAAGAAACAGAAGCAATTTACCGTCAGGTATATCTCAACAATGCCTCGATGATGCGGTTTATCCATGAGTTGAATATACCCACACCGAAAGTTCTGTACACTGCCGCCGAGGTGGTCCTAAACGCCAGGCTTTTAGAGGCTTTTGGAAGTGATGAATTTGATACGGTTTATATTTCCGAACAGCTTGAAGAGGCCAGAAAGGTTGGGCTTTCCCTGGACGAGAAAACACTGGAATTTGCGCTGAGAAAACATCTTGAAAGAATCATGGAACGATTTATGGACGAACCACTGAACATCGACTTGCTGGAGAACTTAACAACGGGGGTAAAACTGACCCAGACATTGTCCTTTCAGGTGAAACTCCGCATAATTCAGAACCGCTACCACAGCATCCATCAGAGCTTATGGTTTGATATGTCGAAAAAATCCGCCGAAGGCGACGCGGATGCCATTCGATGGAGCGAACTCTTCGCAGCTCTGGGCGAGGCTCTTTCCACGGCGATAGCGTAAGGATTGCTGCATGCGGATTCCCACGGCGACATACCGGCTCCAGTTTAATACCGATTTCGGCTTTCAGGCCGCAGCCCGGGTCATTGCCTATCTTGCGGATCTTGGTGTTTCCGACGTTTACGCCTCCCCTGTTTTCCAAGCCAGAAAAGCGAGCCGGCACGGCTACGACATCACCGACGCCAGGCGAATAAATCCCGAACTGGGCGGCGTGTCGGAGTTTGAAACACTCATGGAAAGGGTCAAAGCATACCGCATGGGGTGGCTGCAAGACATTGTACCCAACCATATGGCCTTTGACCACGGCAACCCGATGCTTATGGATGTCCTCGAAAACGGCGCACAATCAGCCTACTATAATTTTTTTGATATCGACTGGGACCATCCGGCAGAAAATAGCAGGCTGCTGGCGCCATTTCTGGGTCGTCCTTACGGAGAATCCCTTGAAAACGGAGAAATCAAATTGCTTTACAACGCCGCCGGTTTTTTGATTCAGTTTTACCGGCAGCGCTTTCCGGTGAAGATAGAAACTTTTGTTGCAATTCTGGCTGATCTGCTGGCAGAATTTGAGAAAAGACCCAAAAAAGAACGCTCCATTCTCACGGCATTGCAGGATATACGGCGCCGTCTCAATGCGCTTTGCAACAAAGAGATGGATGCTTTGCAAAAACAGCAATTGCATTTTGTAAAAAGCGCCTTATGGGATATTTATTGCATCTGGCGACCCTTTCAGCGGCTTGTCGAAAAGACCCTTCGGTCGTACAACGGGGGAAAAGGATTTCCTGAAAGCTTCAATGCGCTCGACCGGCTCCTTAGCCAACAGGTATATCGACTCTCTTACTGGAAAGTCGCCGCAGCAGAAATCAACTATCGGCGGTTTTTTGATATCAATGAATTGATTGCCCTGCGGGCCGAAAACGAAGCGGTGTTTAATCACACCCATGATTTGATCTTCATGCTTATCCGCAAAAAGCAAATTTCGGGTCTGAGGATCGACCATATTGACGGGCTTTATAACCCGGCGGCTTACCTGCGAAAACTCAGAGAAAAGGCGGGGGACATCTACATTGTTGTCGAAAAAATTCTGGGCCCCGAAGAACCGCTTGCGCAAGACTGGCCGGTTCAGGGCGCCACCGGGTACGAATTTGGCGCCATGTTAAACGCGTTGTTCTGCCGCCGCGCGCATGCGCGCCGGTTTGAAAAAATATACACGGAATTTGCAGGGCCGTATACTGCCGGTCCCGATATCCTGCTGGAAATAAAGAAGCGGGTTTTGATCCGGCAGATGGGCGGGGATGTTGATAATCTTGCCCGAATGATGAAACAGATCGCCGGCGCTCTTCGCCACGGGGCCGACATGACCACAAAACGCTTGAAGCACGCTCTGATCGAGGCATTAATCCGGCTTCCCGTTTATCGCACCTACATCGCCCCGGATAGAGCAGGCGCGCTGGACCGGAAACTGATCCGCGCCTGTATCCAACGGGCATCACGGGATAATCCGGATCTGTCCCCCGAACTGGCCATGATCCGGCGCGTGCTGCTGCTCTATTACGAAAAAGCTTTCCCCGGCAAAAACAGCGGCGCCGGCGAAAAAAATTTGTGGATCCGGATGGCCATGAAATTCCAGCAACTCAGCAGCGCGCTGATGGCCAAGGGATGCGAAGATACGTTCTTTTATGTTTACAACAGGCTGATTTCACTCAATGAGGTCGGAGCAAGCCCCGAACGCTTCGGCTGCAGCCGCCGGATGTTTCATGATTTCAACGCAACCCGGGCGAGATACTGGCCCCACGGGCTCAATGCCACCGCGACCCACGACACCAAGAGGGGGGAGGATGTCCGCGCCCGAATCAATGTTCTTTCCGAGCTGCCCGGAGAATGGAAAATGGCAATCAACCGGTGGCATGCTATCAACAGTGACCGCAAGAAAATGGTTAATGGGCTATCTGTTCCGGATAAAAATGAAGAGTATTTTTTATATCAGACACTGATTGGCGCCTACCCGTTTTACGACAGCGAACTTCCCCTGTTTATCGAAAGAATAAAGGCGTATGTGGTTAAAGCGGCCAGGGAGGCGAAAGTCAATACCGGATGGCTGGCGCCCAACAGCGCATACGAGGAGGCCGTGGCTGCTTTTGCAGGAGAAATTTTATCTCCCGGCGAAGAGAACCTTTTTTTAAGAGATTTTTTGCCGTTTCAGCAGAAGGTGGCCTGGTATGGGATTTTAAACGCCCTCTCACAGGTATTGATAAAAATAACCGCCCCCGGAGTTCCGGATTTTTACCAGGGCGCCGAACTGTGGGATTTGAACCTGGTGGATCCTGACAATCGAAGGACAGTCGATTTTGACAAACGGAGAATGTTGCTTGAAGAGATCGACAAAAAGGCCTCTTCCGAACCTCTGGACTTGATTGACGACCTGTTGTCGGCCCCGGAAGACGGCAGGTTAAAGCTCTTTTTGATCAGCATGGCGCTGAGGGAGAGGAATCGATGCCGTACTGCTTTCGATTCCGGAAGCTATCTCCCCCTGAGCGCCTGCGGCAAATACCGGGAACATGTGCTTGCCTTTGCCAGATCCGATGGAAGTGTTTCAAGCATAACGGTAGCTCCCAGGTTTTTTACCGGCCTTGAAAGGATCGGGAAATTTCCACTCGGCAGCCCGATCTGGCAGGATACCGAAATCTCTATGCCTGAAGGCCATTCGAAATACTGGGTAGATGTTTTCACACGTGAAACCGTTTATGCAGCGACATCGCTTAGAATCGCCGATATCTTGAAGAATTTTCCTGTTGCAATGTTGATCAACGAAAGGATGCCCTCACCATGATAAATAGAGCAAGCGGAATTCTTCTTCACCTCACGTCTCTTCCATCAGCCTTCGGCACGGGGGACATGGGGCCCCAAGCTTACCAGTTCGCGGATTTTCTCTCAGAATCCGGACAGCAAATCTGGCAGGTTTTACCGTTGAACGCCCCGGATCCGGCTTTTGACTCACCCTATTTCGGCATTTCGGCATTTGCCGGCAATCCCTTGATGATCAGCCCGGAGCTTCTGGTGGAAGATGGTTTACTCTTGCCGTGTGAGCTGGCATCGAGTCCGCCTTTTTCCGGCGAACGCGTGGATTTTAAAGCCGTCCGTATTTACAAAGAAAGCCTGTTTAACCTGGCCCATAAGCGCTTTGAAACCTGCGGAAAGACCGCTGAATTTGAAAGTTACTGCCGTAAAAATGCTTCCTGGCTCGACGATTTCTCTCTCTTCAGCGCGCTTAAGACCCATTTTAAGGGAACATCATGGGCAAACTGGCCGCAAGATATCCGGGATCGGGATACGCGCTCTCTGATGTCCGCCCAAAGACAGCTTGGCGACCTTGTTGAACGTCAAAAATTCCTTCAGTATATCTTTGAGAAACAGTGGCGCGCGCTTAAAACCTGCTGCAATCAAAAAAACATTCGGATTTTCGGAGACATTCCGATTTATATGCATTATGAGAGTGCGGACGTCTGGACGCGCCCCGAGATTTTCAAGCTCGACAAAAACAAAAAGCCGCTTGTGGCGTCCGGTGTGCCTCCCGATTACTTCAGTTCCACCGGGCAGCTCTGGGGTACCCCGCTATACCGCTGGGATGTTCTCAAGGAAAGAAAATACGACTGGTGGGTGGAGCGGACAGCGCGTAATCTGGATTGGTTCGATATGGTCAGAATCGATCATTTTCGTGGGCTGGTTGCCTACTGGGAGGTTCCGGCAGACGAAAAAACCGCCCTTAACGGAAAGTGGGTTGAAGCTCCGGCTGAAGACCTCTTTAAACAGTTGAGCAAAAGGTTGGCCTGCCTGCCGATTGTTGCCGAAGACCTTGGCATCATAACCGCAGATGTCAGGGAAGTTATGCGCAAATTTGGATTTCCCGGCATGAAAGTTCTGTTGTTTGCGTTCGATGAATCGCTCCCGACAAGCCTACATACGCCGCACAACTTCGATCGCAATTGCGTGGTTTATCCCGGAACCCATGACAACAATACGGTACGAGGATGGTATGACAACGAAGCGAGTCCACAGGATCGCCTGCGGCTGTGTCGCTACCTGGGACGAAACGTTGATGCGTCGGAAATCCACCGTGAGATGATTCGCCTGGCCATGATGTCCGTTGCAAACCTTGCCGTCATCTCCATGCAAGACCTTCTCGGACTCGGAGAGGAATCCCGGATGAACCATCCGGCCAGAGCTGAGGGCAACTGGCAGTGGCGGTTGCAGGAGGGCCGGCTAACACCGCTCGTGTCAGATATGCTGCGGGAGATGACCGAATTATATGGTAGAATTTGATCTCGTCTTCCGCTTTTCCGGACATTGATGACTTCTTATACCCAGGAATCCCGGATCGCCATCGAAAAAT
>CAYVMK010000007.1:0-15911 GCA_964452445.1 uncultured Desulfonema sp.
TTTTGGAATATACGCCGTACTGTTCGGGGACTTTTTTCCAAAAACCAATAATAAAAGACAAAAAATAATTTTACTCATTTTCACCATGCACTTCTTCTGCCAATTGAAAAAATTGAATATTAAATCCACAAACACACCCAATGTGGCCGATCATTATGGTATGGGAGGCGGAGCAGGTATGGGTCGTGGTATGGGTAGAGGCATGGGGATGGGCAAGGGGATGGGTGGAGGCAGAGGCATGGGACGTGGAATTAGCGGCTCAGGAACGAAAAGTTCGGGTCAGCCCAAAGCCATCCGGTTATCAAGGGAGGAAGAGCTGAAGGACCTTAAAAATCAAGCAGATGAAATGCGCAGGCAGATTGAACATATCGAATCAAAAATCAATGCCTTTGAAAAAAAATAGAAACCGCGTCTTTGTGTGAGAATATAAAAATATAAACAAATGAAAGACGCCGCTGTTTTGATTCAGGAACAAAAATCGGAGGTTAGGAATTTATGGCAAAAGGAAAGGGTAGTCAGCAAGACCAGCATCAACAGCAGGATGTAGAGATAAAGGAAAGATTGGGCCGGATAAAAAACAAGATATTGGTCATGAGCGGGAAAGGGGGCGTTGGAAAGAGCAGTATTTCGGCCTATCTCTCGGTAGCTTTGGCAAAAAGGGGCTACAAAGTCGGCCTTATGGATGTGGATCTTCACGGTCCCAGTATCCCGCGCATGCTTGGTCTTCAAGGAAGTGTCGGACCGGCCGTTAAGGAGGGAAAGGCCCACGCCGTCAAATACATTCCAAATATGGAAGTGATTTCCGTTGAATCTCTTATGGGAGAAAATAAGGATGCAGCCATGATCTGGAGGGGGCCGCTCAAGATCGGCGTTATAAGACAGTTCATATCAGATATTGAGTGGTCGGATCTTGACTACATGATCATCGACTCTCCTCCCGGCACGGGCGATGAGCCCCTGACCGTGGCACAGACCATACCCGATGCAATGGCCTTGATTGTAACTACGCCTCAGGAGATTTCATTGGCAGATGTTAGAAAGTCCATCAATTTTTGCCGCCAGGTTAATATGAAAATCTTAGGCCTTGTTGAGAACATGAGCGGTCTTAAATGTCCTCACTGTGGGAAAATGATCGAAATATTCAAGACTCACGGCGGCATGCTCACTGCAAAAAAGGAGGGCCTGAGGCTTTTGGCAACTCTGCCCTTTGAACCTGATGTGGTATCGAACGGTGATACAGGGGATATGTGTATTCTGGACAACAACAAACTCTTGATTACTCAGGAGTTCAACAAGATGGTGGATGAGATTGTGAAATTGACAGAGACTAGGGCAGAGCCTTCTCCCAAACCAAACAAGGAATTTCAAACCGGAAGAAAGCTCTCAACAGACACAAAAGTGCTTGTGATTCCGGTGTCGGATGGAAAACTCTCAGCTCATTTTGGCCACTGCGAAGAATTTGCATTCATAGAAACACGGGACGGAAAGATAGTTAAAATGGAAATGCGCAACCCGCCGGCACATGAGCCAGGCGTTTTGCCACGGTGGCTCCATGAACAGGGGGCTGATGTAGCTATAGTTGGCGGGATGGGAGAAAAGGCGCAGGAGCTTTTAAAGGAAAAAGGAATTGAAATAATCATTGGCGCTCCGGTTGATTCCCCGGAGTCCCTGGCAAACCGGTACCTTTCTAATACCCTGACATCGGGCGCCAATGTTTGTGATCATTAAATTGCGGGCAGGCGGTCATGGTTTTTCACAGCAAACCGACAGGGTGGAAGAACAAAACAGAAGTGGTGCGATCATGCCGAGGGACGACAGAACATAGGAGCATAACTTATGCAATATTACAACCGGGCGAGGAATATCTGATGAGTATGGCAAAAAAGGATTTTGATGCTTTTGTTGAAGGTTTACAGGATAAGATTTTTCACGAGACGAGGGCAGCCTATGGTGATGTAGCGTTTCAAAGATGGCTTAAGCCTTTATATATGGGCACAATGGATAACCCCGACGGATATGGGCGCGTCAAAGGGTCATGCGGCGATACCATGCAGATTTTTTTGAAATTTGAAAATGATAAAGTCAAAAAAATATCGTTTCATACCGATGGGTGCGGATCAAGCGCAATTTGCGGATCGTTTGCCGCGGAAATGGCTCTTGGAAAGACATCTGACGAGATAGTTGAAATAACGGGTGAGAAAATTCTCGAGGTCCTGGGCGGTTTCCCGAAAGAGGATCAACACTGCGCCTTTCTTGCCGCAGAAACTCTTCAAGAAGCCCTGAATGACTATATGATCAGACAGGGCAATAAAGGGATAATATGTACCGGGGTCCATTGATAAAAATTCATGCAGCCGCAAAAGTAAAACCAATTTGAAGACCCGGCTTAACGGCGCTGTAAATATACGATAAACAAGGAGTAAATGATGATTATCAGCATAGCAAGCGGAAAAGGCGGCACAGGAAAGACGACTGTTGCCACCAACATGGCCGTATCTCTTGGAGGTGATGTTCAGCTACTGGACTGCGATGTGGAAGAACCCAACGTCCACCTTTTCATACACCCTGTGATTAACGAGGTTAAGACTATTACCACCCCTGTTCCAGAGGTGGATATGAAGAAATGTAACCTATGCGGAAAATGCGGGGAAATATGCCAATTCAAGGCTATTGTGGTAATTGGTGAAACCGTGCTGCCCTTCCCCGAAATGTGCCACAGTTGCGGAGGATGCATGGAGGTTTGCCCTGAAAAGGCTATTACCGAAACGGGTCGTGAACTTGGTGTAATTGAACGGGGCAGCAGGAACGGATTGGAATTTATCCACGGGAAATTAAGGGTCGGCGAGGCCATGTCTCCTCCTCTGATCAGAAAAGTGCGGGAATATGCCAGGCCTGAAGCATTGACCATTATTGATGCTCCGCCCGGGACGTCATGTCCGGTTATCGCTTCCATGAAAGGGGCTGACTTCGTTCTCTTAGTTACCGAGCCTACTCCTTTCGGTCTGAATGATCTTAAGCTTGCTGTTGGGGCTGTGAACATCCTTGGTATTCCATGCGGTTTGGTTATCAACCGTTCGGACATGGGGGATGATCAGGTTAAGATCTATGCGAAAAAGGAAAATCTACCCATTTTGATGGAGATTCCCTTTGACAGGAAAATCGCAGAGGCCTACTCCAGAGGAGAGATGATTGTGGACGTAATGCCCGAGTGGAAGGAGAAATTCCTGAAGTTACACCATCAGATTGAAGAAATGAGTTTACAAAAAAATCTTGGAGGATAATAAACATGCCTATCCATGAATTTAAATGTAAAGGTTGCGGTGAAGTTTTTGAATATTTGTGCATTCGAAGCGATGATAAGAAACACGTGGTTTGCCCGTCCTGTGGGCGCAACAAAACCGAGATATTGCTTTCCGCGGTTTCCTCAGCAAATTCAGGTCACGGTCAGGGAGGAGGCATCTCATCGTCGTGCTCACCCTCCAGGGGATTTTCTTGAGCTTGATTCCCATAACCGCAGGTTGCGGCAAAGGAATAAAAACTGCGCTGCTTGTCTCGGATAAGTCAGCGACTATCAGATGAAAGCTGCTGGCATTTTTTGTCTCACCAACGGGCGCTTAGGTCAGAAGAACCTTAAAGAAAGGGTAAGGAAAAGTCTCATGAAAGAACTGGTCGTTATAAGCGGAAAGGGTGGAACTGGTAAAACAAGCCTGCTCGCCGCTTTCGCTTCTCTGGCAAAGCAGAAGGCGCTCTGTGACGCAGATGTTGACGCAGCAGACCTTCATCTCATTATGGATCCTCGTGTTGAGGAGCGCCATGATTTTGAGTCCGGCCATGAAGCCGTAATTAACTTGGAAAGGTGCACACAATGTGGTCTGTGCCGGGAATTGTGCAGGTGGAATGCCATTAATGAAGAATTTATCGTGGATCCAATTTTATGTGAAGGATGCGGGGTCTGCTATTACTTCTGCCCTGAAAAGGCAATCGAGTTTCCCCTGAAAACCTGTGGAGAGTGGTATCTTTCTGAGACCCGTTTCGGCCCCATGGCCCACGCGCGGCTTGGCATTGCCGAGGAAAATTCAGGTAAGCTTGTAAGCCTTATCCGGAAGGAAGGTAAAAAACTTGCCGAAAAGAAGAACCTGGATCTTCTTTTGACGGATGGTCCTCCGGGGATCGGTTGCCCCGTAATCGCTTCACTTGGCGGGGCCACGGCAACACTCATCGTGGCTGAACCCACGGTTTC
This sequence comes from uncultured Desulfonema sp., assembly GCA_964452445.1. Classification (GTDB taxonomy): domain Bacteria; phylum Desulfobacterota; class Desulfobacteria; order Desulfobacterales; family RPRI01; genus RPRI01. Next base: position 4,241 of record CAYVMK010000007.1, read on the forward strand.
GGGGAAGCACGACATGGAGAGGGTGGTCGAACTGGCCGCCTTCTTCAAGGTCCCTGCCATGGTTTGTGTCAACAAGTTTGACCTAAACCCTGATATGGGACAGGCCATTGAGGCTTTTGCAAGAGAAAGAAATGTAACCGTTATGGGCCGCATTCCTTTTGATCCGGTCTTCACGAAGGCTATGGTTCAGGGTAAGACGATTTTTGAATTTGATGATCATTCCGAGGGATCCAAGGCGCTTAAAGACATATGGGAAAATCTGGAAAAAGGTCTTGAGATATGAACAAATCGGGGTTTTTCCGGTTAAATCGCGACTAAAAGAAAACAGGCGATGCTAAAATGAAAGGCAAAAACCAAATGGCAAAAGTCAGTGGAACGATTTCTGCCGGTTACACTGGTAGATGTGGCCGCAGTCGGCAATATCAATTGAAATACGGCAGAAGCCGCGGCGGAAGGATGACAATAAAAAGAATCGTTCCTCAATTGTTATCCCGGCAACCGGCGAGACCTTCTGGGGCATCGCAAACGAAAATCGAGATTAGCCGAATACAAGAGCTTCAGGAGCTAAAGAAACAAGCCAGGGCCATTGAAACCAATCTTCATTCTTTAAAAAAACGGATCGGTGATATTGGCCCCACACCCTCAGTCTTCAAAGTCTCTGTGGATTCAGAAAGGTGTGTCGGCTGCGGGATCTGCCAGAATGTTTGCCCTGCTGATGCCATATCTGTTGAGGAAATTGCTATGGTCGATTTGAAACGCTGTATCGGTTGCGGTAGTTGTCTAGAGCAATGCCCAAGAGGCGCCCTTTCCCTGTATCCTCTAAAATCAGGCTATAAGGAACGGTTTCGTGTTGTCCTGTGAGTGTATTCCCTCTTATTTATTTTCATGCTGAGTTTTGCAGTCACAGCATGGCGGTTTGATGATTGAACTATATGAATGAAAGAACTAGCTGGTTAAGATGATTAATTATGCAATGTGAAAGATGTATGGCAGTCATTGCGGAAGGGGAAGAGAGACAACTCCACGGACAGGTCCTTTGTGAGGATTGCATCATGGATCTTCTATCGCCTGCAAAGGCGTGCGATCCATGGGCAGTATACAGCGCAAAAATGTCCATCAAAAAACAGGGCAATGAGCTCCAACTCAACTCTGTTCAGCAAGAGATACTTGCAGTGCTGCGTGAGGAGGGGCCAACTGAACCCCGGAAGCTTGCTGGTAAACTTAAATTAAAAGAGACGGATATGGAGCGGGAACTCGCCACGCTCCGGCATATGGAGAAAGTGCGGGGCGAGCTTAAGGATGGAAAACGGCTGATCCGGGTCTGGGGTCAGTGATTTTTACACGAAGCCGTCGTTCAACAATAACTGTAACACTGTAATATCGTAACCGGCATAAGGGGCCGTAACGAAATGGTTAGAAATGTAATGGTTATTTCGTAACGGCCCCTAAGAGACGCTGTAAATGGCAAAAATGGAATCTTTGAACCGAAACGCGAGCGCATTCCCCGACCGCTCTGCGGCGGGGTTAGCGAGCAAATTAAAAACAGATGATATTCCTTACGGTGAAGATTCCCCGCCCGCTCTGCGGCGGGGAGCTTCAAAAAACAATTAAGGAAATAATTACATGGCATATAACCCGGAAGTGAACGCTGAAAAATGTGTCGGTTGCGGTGAATGCGTGGACATTTGTCCTGTGGAAGTCTATGAACTTCAGGATGAAAAATCAGTGCCGGTCAAAGCGGAGGAATGTGTTGGCTGCGAAAGTTGTATTGAGGCCTGTGAACATGGGGCAATCACTGTGACAGAAACTTGAGGAATTCAGGCACGAATTGGGGATAAGGAGGAAAACATGGAAAGGATGTTTAAAGAAATTACGTTGGGCGGTGTGAAACTTTCGAACCGGTTTATCTTCCCACCGATCAAGCTTGCCTATGGCAGCCCGGATGGCACGGTTACAGACCGTCAATTGACATTTTATGGACAGATTGCGCAGAATGGTCCGGGTCTTCTGATCCTGGAGCCTGTTTCGGTAACACAGGAGGGGAAAGAACACCCGAAGCAGCTCTGCATACATCTGCCGGAATCTGCGCGGGAGCTGAGGAAGATTGTAGATGTGATTCACAGCCAGGATCGTCCTGCCTGTCTCCATCTGAACCACGCAGGCGCGGCAGCCAATCCCATGGCTACCAAAAGTAAACCGATGGCGCCCTCTGTCATGACATGTCCCTCCAACGGACAGGAGTCCGAACAGCTCGATGAAGAAAAAATTGCAACAATAATTGCAGGCTACCGATCGTCGGCCAGAAAGGCCGTGGAGTCGGGATTCGACTTCATCGAAGTTCAGGCGGGTCACGGATATCTGGTATCTCAGTTTTTGAATAGAAAAATCAACAAGAGGAATGATGCATACGGCCGGAACCGGTTGCTTTTTGCTCAAGAAGTTTTATCAGCAGTCAGGGACGGCGCAAAGGGCGTTCCATTTATGGTTCGCATTTCGGGCAATGAGATGTCGCCCGAATTCGGTATAGGTAATGAAGATCTGTTGCCCTTTCTGAAATTGGCAGAGGAGGCCGGGGCGTGTGCCATGCATGTGGGTATGGGTAATGCCTGCTTCAGCCCACCATGGTATTTCCACCACGGGAGTCTTCCCGAAAAACCCCAGATGGGTGCCCTGGCCTGGGTTAGAGAGCATACTTCGCTTTCTATCATCGTTGCAGGAAGGATGGGCAGAAAGGAACGTATCAAGGAGATAGAGGCAAATGGTCTTGCCGATCTTGTCGCCCTTGGGAGGCCATTGATAGCTGATCCTTGTTTGATCGAAAAATGGAGGAAAGGAGAGGATGAAAAAGTGGTGCTTTGTGCTTACTGTCTTCAGGGGTGTCTTCATCGACTAAAAAGCGGACAGCCTCTGGGATGCAACCTAAATCCTTCGATCGGATTGCCAATCTTAAAACCTGCAGAGCGCTCCATGAAGGTTCTGATCGCAGGAGGTGGTCCGGCCGGTATGAGCGCGGCTATCTGTTTGAACGGAAAGGGACACAGGGTCACCCTTGTTGAAAGGAGTGATCACCTGGGCGGACAATTCGCGCTTGCGTGGCAGGCACCGGGCAAGGAGAAGATGAAGGAGAGCCTGGAGTCGCTTGAGTCGTCTTTGAGGGCCTCCGGCGCGTCCATCATCCTGAACAGGGCCGTAGATGCTGACCTAGTAAGAGAGCTTCAACCGGATCTCATGGTGTGGGCGACCGGAGCAATTCAAAACATCCCGGAGATAGCGAATCTTGAAAATCAATACATCCTTACATCGATAGAATATTTCACCGGGGAGAAGGAGGTGAGGGGTCCGCGGGTGTTGGTCATTGGCGCCGGGAGAACCGGGCTTGAAATTGCAGAAAAACTGAGACGGGAAGGTTACAATGTGGTCGCTACAAAACGAACAGATCCTATCGGAAGCATGATGGAGATGATTACAAAAAACCTGACTCTGAAGCGGATAGGGGAGATGAAAAATGTCGTTCTCATGCCCCACACAACCGTCAGTGCATTCATGGAAAAAAGTGTGGAGGTAGAACAGGATGGGGTCAAGATGTCTCTGGAACCTTTTCAGACCGTGATCCTGGCTTCGGGTATGCTTTCTGCTTCAGGTCCGGGTGAAGAGATCCGTAAGTCAGTTCTCAAGAGCGAAGTTATCGGAGACGCCAGGGAAGTCCGGGATATTTTCAGCGCCACCCAGGCAGGCTATCAGCTTGCACTTACTTATTAACAATCTCAATGCAAGAAAGGAGATAGACATTGTGAAGAAGATCAAGCTGAACGCATTGGACAGAGTGGAAATTCTGACCCTGCAGGACAACACAATTGATATCACGATGATGGACAACAACGCCATTGTACAGAGAGCGGTGGCGATCAAAGAAGGACAGATCAGAAATTCAATCCTGGCGGAGCATGGGTTTTCCGTCCTTGTCAAGACGACTGTCGGAGAAAAGAACCATACGCTGCTTTTCGATTTTGGCCACTCTGAGGGAGGCGCAGCCTTCAATGCCCGTGCATTGGGTGTTGACATGAGTCAGGTGGAAGCCCTGGCGCTCTCACACGGTCACAGCGATCACATAGGAGGTTTTGCCGCGCTGGTCGAAATGATCGGCAAAAAGGATCTTCCGTTATTTGTCCATCCCGGGATATTCAAAACCCCCCGTTACATTAAGCACGGAGAGGGGCTCAGGTTTGATTTCCCGGCTATCACAAGGAAAGGCCTGGAACAAGCCGGGGTCAGGATCATTGAAACAAAAGAACCCGAAACCCTCCTGAACGGCGATGCGGTTTTTCTGGGTGAGATCGAGCGGGTTACGGATTTCGAGAAGGGTTTCCCTGTAGCTTTCTTCCAGGAAGGAGCTGTGGAGAAATGGGATCCGATCGAGGACGATACGGCGGTGGTTATGAACCTAAAGGATAAGGGGCTGGTCGTTTTGTCCGGCTGCGCCCACTCAGGGATTGTCAATACGGTTAGCTACGCTATGACCGTGACGGGCATCGAAAAGGTTCATGCCGTAATGGGCGGGTTTCATCTCTCAGGACCGTTCTTTGAGCCAATAATAGGACGGACTACGGAAGAGCTCCGGAAACTCAACCCGGCTCATGTTATTCCGACTCACTGCACCGGACGTAAAGCGATCCAGTACATGGAGAACACCATGCCCGCGCAGTTCATTCTCAACATGTCGGGGACAAAGTTAACCTTTGCCGCATGAGGATGCCTCTATATGCAAATATTGAAAAGTATCTAGAATTGTAATAAACTTGATTTGTAACAAACAAAGGAGTGTATTATGGAAAAAATTGCTGTAAGCTGTGAGGGACCCAGTCTGGATTCTTATGTTGATCCCCGGTTTGGCCGTGCCGCCGGATTTTTAATCGTTGATCCGGATACCCTTGAATTCAGCTATGTTGATAACGGAGCGTCTCAGGCAATGTCCCAGGGAGCGGGCATTCAATCGGCTGAAACGGTTTCCCGATCCGGCGCCAAGGTTGTTCTGACCGGATCTGTTGGCCCCAAAGCCTTTCAGGCGCTTTGTGCCGCTGGGATTAAAATCGGCCAGAATCTTGAAAAAATGACGGTCCGCCAGGCCATTGACAAATTCAAGGCCGGTGAGGTTGATATGGCAACAGCGCCCAACAGCATGGGGCATGGCGCATGAAAATGGTCATCGCCAGTGGAAAAGGCGGGAAGCAGATTCGCCTGAACCAGGATGATATAACAACAAATTAAACGCATAGTTTTTGAAAGGAGAACACATTGAACACATTAAATACATTAATAGCAGTTCCTTCTTCTGAACCGGGTGGACTTGACGCGCCATTGGGCGCGCATTTTGGTCACTGTGACCTCTATACGATGGTTACTGTGGAAAATAACGAAATAAAAAGTGTTGACGTGATCCCCAGCGTTTCCCATCAACAGGGCGGGTGTATGGTGCCTGTAGAATATCTGGCGAATAAAGGCGCTAAAAAACTGATAGCCGGCGGCATGGGTTTTCGCCCGCTCATGGGATTCAATCAGGTCGGCATTCAGGTATATTTCGGCGGGGACTTCCGGACAGTTGGAAATGCTGTGCAGGCGCTGATCGACGGCAGGCTTCCGCAGTTTTCACAGGAGCATACCTGCGGCGGCGGTGCGCATTGAGAGTGAGGGAACATTATGGCAAGAGATGTCGAGTTTCCTGAAAAGGGGCACGATGATAATCTGCCGCACCTGCTCGATTACCGTTTCTACCGGCATGCCAACCATCCCCGGAATATGGGGGTAATACCGGATGCAGACGGAAAAGCAACCGGAGTCGGAGTCTGCGGAGATTCAATTGATATTTACCTGTCGATTCAAAACCAGGTGATAGGTGGTATAAGGCAGATTCCTCACGGCTGCATATATACGGTCGCATGCGGCAGCGCCATGAGCCAACTGGTTCATGGCAAACATCTGGAAGATGCTCTGAAGTTGACCCCCGAGGATGTGGCAGAGGAACTGGGCGGCTTGCCCGAAGACCACATGCATTGCGCATCCCTGGCGGTCAACACACTGGGTGAAGCGATAGACGATTATTACAGGAAAGAATGGGGAAATTCGGGAAAACAGGAGATATTAAAACATGCCGATTTATGATATTTTATGCCGGTCATGCGGCAAAAAGAGTGAAGTACTGATGATCAGCAGCGATGACAAGTTGATCTGTCCGAACTGCGGAAGCCTTCTGATAACCAGGCTTATGTCCACCACCAGTTCTCTTACCGGCCAGAATGTTAAAGAATTTCCAGGGCCAAGAGATACTACCTGCTGTGGCAGCTCACCTTCCCAGGCGCATTGCGCAGGGCCGGGATCCTGTTGCGGCAAAACGGGATGATTGTGTGCAAATTCAGCAGAAGTCCGTTAAACGAAAATCCCGGAGGAGAAATGGTGAAGAAAATTTTGATTATTACCCGGCAGGCCGGTAATTTTTCGAAGCTGGCTGAGGGGTTAAGCGATAAGAACGCAAATGAAATTATATGGGCGGATTCCGTAACAGCCGCTCGTGCTGCCGCAGCCGGTTCGATTGACCTGATCATAATCGATGATAAGGTGGACGGGCGCCAGAGCCCTGATATCGCCAAGGAGATGATCCGGGTAAACGCTATGGCCAATCTTGCCTTGGTAAGCGAGCTTTCGCCAGAAGAATTTCATGAAGCCTCCGAAGGTCTTGGGATAATGGCACATCTGCCGCCTTGTCCCGATGCGAAGGATGCCCAACGGTTGCTGAATATATTGACGGACCTAAATTGAAACCCTGTTTACAGGCTTGTGATGCCTATATCCGGTAAATACTGTTTCTTTACAAACTTGGTCTACCGGGATGATATATCACTTCTGAGAGTAATACTTTTGTGTAAATAGTCTTTTCATAATTCGCAAACTCGCACTGGATATGAAAATGCAAACTTTCCTGTGCGGTGTCCGCATAAACATTCTAAGGCATTATTTTTGGTCGTGGCACGATGGAAATAAAACTTGAACCCAGCCTTTCGCACTGTATTGAGACTGTTGCCAAAAGGGAATACGAGAAGGCACTGAGACTACTCCTCAGTGAGGAGCAGGAAGATATGCAACTGGAGCAAAAGTTGGAATTGCTAAGGCTTTTCCTGGAATCGGCTGACTTTAGCCAACTGCGTAGCCGCTGTCATAAGCCGCTGGCCGAAGGCAAGCGTGTAACTTTTACAATAAGGCCTATTGATGGAACTGTTGAATATGAGATGAAAACCGGTGAGACATAATAGATAGGGTTTTGCAAAACCTATAAATGGATATAAAGAATAAATGACATATGGATCAATCTGATAAGTACGACAGGGAACTTCACAAAAAAGCATCTGCCATAGCTAAGAAATTCATGTTCGACGGCCTCCTCCTAACTTCCAAGGGGCAGTCCGCGGATGTAACCTGATTTGAGGCAACCCTGCAGGGCCTGCAGGCAATTATACCCTTTAAAATCGAATGGCTCAACGAAGCCTGTATGGGGCTTGGAACAGAATTTTAAAACCGTTCCTTCGCTGGCAGAGATAGAATCCAAGTATAGCGGGGAAGTATCAATGCGGGATCTCATGTCATGGATTCAGGAAAACAAATAAGATTCATACGGGGTGTACTTGCGCCAGTCCGGCCTGCTTGCGGAACATCGGCCGGCAGTGTGAGGTTTTTTGTGCATGTGCAACTGAAGTTTAAAGAAAGGACCTTTTATGCTGTATAAGTTTGATGGTAAGCAACCCACAGTTGGAAAAGATAGCTATGTCAGTGAACTCGCAACAGTGATAGGCGATGTGGTTATAGGAAACCAATGCTATATCGGGCACGGAGCCATCTTAAGGGGTGACTACGGCAGAATTGAAATTGGCGATGGAACAGTAGTAGAGGAAGGGGTCCTTGTTCACGCTCCACCCGGTGAGATAAACCGGATCGGGGAAAAAGTTATCATAGGCCACGGCGCCATTGTTCATGGAAAACTCATAGGCGATCAGGCTCTTATCGGCATGGGCGCTATTGTCAGTGTCTGGTCTGAGATCGGAGAAAATGCGGTTGTCGCAGAGGGCTGCGTTGTCAAAATGAGCCAAATAATCCCACCCAAAGTTGTTGTAGCCGGTAATCCGGCACAAGTCGTCCGGGAGAAAAATATGCAAGATGAAGACATGTTGAAATTTGGCAACCAGCTCTATATCAATCTTGCAAAGAAATACCTGGAGGAAGGGATGGAACCAGTGTAACGCCAATCATCAGCCGACCCCGCCACAGACGCAGGACTAAAAAAGAAAAGCGGCTATTCGGGGTCGGCTGGATGAGTTTGTTACATCACCTTTTTGATTTTACTGTCACACCGGAGGCAGAACTGAAAGCCGTCCTTGTTGTAGCTGCACTGGTCACAATAGTATCTGTTGCATTTTGGGCAGTCATAAATCGCGTGTGTCATCTCCTCTGTACGTCTATGGCGCTTAGATAAATTCACCCTCCCTTGCTTAGTGCTCTGGGTCGAAAATTCGGTGACGTATTTTATGCTGCTATTTTTTGCTTTTCCTCGAATTTGGCCAATACGTTTTTCATGTCCTCTCGGGTGAATTTCCACTCGAAAGGCTTTGCTATAGTTTCATATGATTCCTGAAAGCTGAGAATTCTTTTTTCGAGATCTTCAAGACTTTCAAAGTCATTAGGAGTAAGAACCTTCCTTTGTAACACGGAAAAGTAAATTTCAACCTGGTTAAGCCAACTGGCATGGACTGGCGTGTGAACTTGAACCGCATTGGGATACCAGCTTTTAAGACGATCGATAGACGATTGCCCTCTATGGGAGGAGCCGTTGTCGGTTATCCAAAAGACCCGGTCCGCCGACCGATACGGTTCTTGGCACATGACGAGATCAACCGACTCGCGGAAGCTGTCGATCCCCGTGCTGGTCTTGCACAAACCAAAGATTTTGGCCTGTCGCACATCCCATGCCGCCATGTAAGCCAACGCCCCCATTCTTTCATATTCATGCTCAACACGACCGTAACATCCAGCCGTTGGAGCAGTTACACATTTCAGCCGACGCCGAGCTTGAATGCTGGTTTTTTCATCAGAAGAAATAATAAAATCATGGTCACTCAGGGGATCCCCTTCCCAGATCCCATGATATAAATCAAGGACTCTCGCGGCTTTTTGCTCGAAATCCGGATCCCTGGGCCAAATCCAGCTTCGGTAACACCAAGGCCGAATAGCATCTTTGCTCAGCCATCGCCAGATCGTTTTTCCGCTAATGGAAGCGACAATCCCCTGCTTTTCTGCTTGCCGGGCGATTTCATCATGAGTCAGTTTGGAGAAAGGAAGCCCGAGATCCTTGGGCAACTGGCAGGCAAGCGCCTTTACGGATACAATGACTTCAGGGGGAAAAAGCGCCGGGTCTCCCGCGCCGTGGCATTTCCTGGAGGCCAGCCAGTCGTTGGTCAAAGAAGCGCTTACGCCATTTTGAGACAATCTGTCGAGGTAAATCAAGCCGCTGACCGATTTGTTTGTTTGATAAGCCCTCCGAGGCAAGGAGGACGATTTTGGCTCGCACAACATCACAATACAATGACGTATATTTTCGTGCCGTATCCTGTAATTGCATTTTTTCATCAACAGTCAACATGACCCTATATGGGCTTTTTCTTGGCATAATCACCTCCCTTTTCAGAAGAGACTATGCCATATGTTAGTAATAATAGCAATAAAAATACGTCATCGTATTTAAGCCGTCATGTACTAAGGTATTGTTACATAATAGGCGTGGGGTTGAGTAAATGGTCATCTTCTATTACTATATTGTAACTTGCAGTACCCTATTGTTATTTCAGGCTGTCCAACGTCATATTCTTTTACAATCATAATATGCCTATAAGGCCACAAAAACCAAATATGAGTAACAAGATTTTTTGGGGGTTGGCTACGATCTTCCTCAATAAATTTATATGACATAGCTTCTAAGTTCAACTTTTTTTCTCGGCATATATTCTGTAATGCGTCAGTCCACTCTTCTTTTCCTGAATTAGAAGGCATAGAAATATCAGGATTTCCAAAGTGTCTTTTCAAATCATCCATTGTTTTTATACCAATAAGGTTGAAAAGGTATAAAACTATATAGAAATAAGCTTTTAATTCTTCTATCATTTTTTGCACATAACGTAAAGGGTGAGCAGACCGGCCATCCTCTGAATTTAAAAACGTGACGGGTTCCGGTCTGCTCGACCCGTTAGTTATAAATTTTTTATAGGAGAAATATGGAAAAACTACTCTTGTTCCAAGTTGATAAAACTAAAGGCCGTGAGATTATCAAAACTTATAGAATATATACAAACGGAGATATCGACGGCTTTGACGATGGCGATGGTTGCCAGTATCAGATAAGCAACCAATTTCCCCATGTCTGTTATCGCGTTGGTATTCCTATTTTCGCCACATCCCCAAATATAGACGTGCGAGATGAAGCGGAGCCTTCGAGCAAACCTAATCCTACATGATTCGGTTGTTCGCATGGTGTGGCAGAAATACTTTTAAGGAAATCTCGATCATAATGGATGCACTCAGGTGAGAAATAAAAGGTTTCTGTTTTATAATTGTCATCACGTGAGAAGAGAACCACTTCTACTGGCGCATCAGATGACATCCGTATTTCATGGAATTCATTTTTAACACTTTGACATGACGCAAGATAATTTTCGTCATTTTTTTGAAAGACAATTTTGTACCATTGTTCAGACATTGTAGGTTCCTTTCATTTTTGATTTATAACGTTCCGCATAACCGGCTGGCAATGGTCGAGTAGCCCCAAGGAACTGCCCCTTAAGGCTCTCACAGAACCGGACGTGAAACTCTCGCTTCATCCGGCTCTTATCATTCAGCCCGATACATATACCCGATTCCAGTGTGCCAAAAGTAGTCTGTTCCTTCTTCTGAAAGCATTGACTCTTTTAGCTGCCTGTATCAATGTCTTGAGCTTCTTGTACTTGCGCTTTGCCCAACGGCTGAGTTTCTTATCAAAATGGAACAGGACATTAGTAATTGCGCTACGTCCAAACTTCCCATAATATTCCATCCAACCACGGAGCTTGCTCTGACTAAAGCGGATGATGTCTTTTATATCACCCTGTTGCCATTTCAGCCAAGACCACTCGTTTATTTCAGTCCTTATCCGTTTTGCCGCTTTTTGGCTTATTGCCGGCATAAAACAAACCAATTTCTTGCCTTGCCGGGTCTTAATCAGTCTGGGTCTGAATGTGAATCCCAAAAAATCAAAACTTATCCTGGCATAGTCTGCTTTGTGTTTCCAGCTTTTGCAGTAGACGATTTTTGTTTTATCCGGGTGTAGTTGTAAGCCGCATTGATTGAACCTTTCCGTCAGCACGGATTGAAGTTCTATGGCTTCATGTTCTGTTCTACAGTGGCAGATTATATCATCTGCATATCTTTCAAACCGTATCCCTTTACAGTGTTTTTCCACCCAAATGTCAAATGTATAGTGCAGGAACAGGTTTGCTAACAGGGGGCTGATAACGCCACCTTGAGGTGTGCCTTGCATACGCTGTTCTATACTACCGTCTGGATGCTGTACCGGATCTTGCAACCATCTTCTGATATACAGCCG
>CAYVMK010000008.1:0-15882 GCA_964452445.1 uncultured Desulfonema sp.
TGGGAAATAGACAACAGAAATAGAGGCAAAATACGGTTTTTGTTTAAAACGATGCACCTCGTGCAAATCAGTCAGGAATCGTTTGTGCGGTGACAAGCATAATGATCTCGGTGTCGTCTTTTTGACCTGTCCGGCCGCGGGCAAGGCCACCAAACAATGGAATATTACCAAGCAACGGAATTTTACTGGCCCCATTTCGTTCTTCTCGTGATATCAGGCCGCCCATGATAATTGTTCCGCCATTTTTTACGCGCAAGCTACTTTCCGCTTCGCGCGTACGAATTTGCGGATAGCCGTTCTTCGTTAGTGAAACAACAGTGCTGACCTCACTCTTTAGCCCCATGCAGATTTCCCCGGTGCTTGTTACTTGTACTGATTTTGCAGTGAGCTTAATGCCAACATCTACCCAGCTCAATTGTGCATTGAGCTTGATTGTGGAGCCGGATTCTGTCTGAGCGGTTGCGGCAACCTCCAAAGGAATACGATCCCCGATCAATACCCTTGCTTCTTCACGTTCAAGGACACGTAAATTCGGCTGTGCAAGAATGTGAGAATCGTTATCCTCGTGAAGGAGTCGAAGAAGTAGTGGAAGAACGTCCTGATCGTGAAATTGCTTAATCTCGCCGTAACTGTACACATTTTTATCAAGGTCAATGCCGAGTTTTCGCATGCGAGAGCGAGCGATTTCGGCCAATCGGAAACTAATTGAGACTTGGTGTCGTTTCTTACCCAAGATTGTAATGACCTCTGCTGCTCGGGTAACGTCCTTGGAGCGGCCAACCAGAACCAAACGTCGATCGCCCGCGCCTTGAACGGAAATGTTGGTCGTTCGCAACGCATCCTTGGCTGCTTGTGGCGTTATATCTCCCAGCAGAACTTCCTTCCGAACGAGTTCGCTTTTCTGCTCAAGCGATTGCAAGATAGAAAGGATGCGTTGGCGGTCAATTGCCGGGCCTTCTATAAGCAAGGCACCAGTGCCACCCAGATCAGAAATACTCGCCCTTCGGCGAGCGGCCTCAGCGGCTTTCCGCGCTTTTCCTATATCCATGTTTTCGACGGCGAAAACCTCTGATCCCCACTGAGTTTGCTGTCTCCAACTTTGTAACAGCGGGAGAAAACCCTGTATCGATTTTGTCGGACCCTGGAGATTCAAACCATTTGGTACAGGCTCTAATCTAACCTCTTCCAAAACGAGTTCACGGGCAGCAAGTTTGGCCTCCCCCTCGGGCATGGCCATAACGCGACGCATTTGTGACCCTGCAGGGAGCGATTTTGCCAGACCCCGAGCACTTTCGATGACGATGCTCGTGCCGACGACCAGAACCGAATGGTTGTCATTTCCATACAGTGAAACTTGCGCTCCCGGTAACAACGACATGAAAGCTGTCACCGCCCATTTGGGATCGACCCCTAACGGCAGTTGGATAACTGCGGAATTGACCTCGGAATGATACCGTTGAGCATGATCGGGAGGATAGATGGCGACTGAATCTGTTCCGATATCTTGTGATTCGATTCCCAGCGTTTTCTGAAGCATCGGGAAAGCTTCCGCCATGGGCATGTTTTGTATGTGAGCGGTAACGCGTCGTTGTTGCTGGAGAGCTTCATCGACAAAGACGTTTTTCTTTGTCTCTCGGGAGTAAATTTCGATGACTTCAGAAAGAGGAACATCTCGAAGTTTAAGCGTGTCAGCAAACGCAAATGTGTTGGTGATCAGAATGATCACCAACACACCAATATAGAAACGTTTCACTTGACCTTTTCCATTTCGTAGACCCATCGCGCTCCTCCTTTATCCTGGATCTCGAGCTGATCAGCCGAGGCCGTGAGAAGACGCTCACCGGTTGGCAATTCTTCGCCTGGGAACAGGAGTATGACGTTGTTGTCCATCTCGATGATGGCGGTCGCATGAACATTATTTGAAAAATACCCAGTGAATTTGAGTGACGGCTTCTGCGTCGACTCGGCGATAATCTCTTTCTGAACATTGAATGGATCATTGTTGAGTTGATGAATTACGGGGACATTTGTTGTCGGTTCCGGTCGTTGATCGCATGCTTGATCAGACCATGGGCCTTTTCGAATGGACAGCATGAAGGATGCATCGAGGTTCTCGTCATCTCGATGAATGAGAGAGAGGCCATCCAATCGCGTTGCATCGCTACGTTCAATTTCTGCAACAAGGGCGGCTATAGCCTGGTAGGGCCCATGGCCATTGAAAACCACGGATGTTGGATTACCGCCCCGATTCGCTGCTTCCACAACTTCGAAGTGCCAACCGGTGGCAAGATCGCGCAACCGAGCCAACAAATCTGCCGGATCTTCCTGAGGAGGATCTTCAAGAAGGGAATGAACCTTTTCGTACCACGCAGTGTTTGCTTCACGGAGAGGAAGTGTTTGCTCAATAGTCGTGATACGAAGTTGGAGTGTCGCCAGATCCGGTGGAGAAGTATTGCCGAAAAAGAAATACACTCCTGCATTGATAGCGAGGAGGGTGCCTGCAAGTATCGTCAATCGTTCCATGTATAACCCAGAACAAGCCCTTCCGGCGTGCGGTTTTCGAGGGCCAACCGATCTGTGTTGCTATGAAAAACTTCCGCCAGATGGCGTGATGCAGTGTCCATATCCGCCGCAACCAATCTCAGGGAACCTCCGCCGGGTTTTCCTTCAAAAGAAAGCAAATGAATCCCCGGTTTATTTTCCTTGTCAAATCGGGCAAGGATTTCGACAGGCGTTTGGAAACGGCTTTCCAGCCAATGATTGCGGTCAAGAAGAGCCCCAGCGATTTTGGCAAGATCTGTTTTGGGATTGGTGGTTTGTTCCAGCCGTTGTTCTAACTCGACCAGCCTCCCCATCAATCGTTCCGCCTCACTCGCCTTTTTTGAAAGATCCAGCCAAAGCGAAAGAACCATGACGATTTGTAGAAACAAAGTCACGGACAAAACCGCAATGACCGGCTTTTGCCAGGCAAAAAACGGTTTCATCGGCCGAGAAAGAAAATTCAACCGAATCATCTTCTCCTCCTATCGACGCAGGTCGAACGTACAGTTAGTGACACAGGGGAATCATTTTCAAATACGGTCTTGAAGTAATCGTTTCTTGCCCGCCGGGAGCTTGTCATCATTAGTGAATGGAAGCAAAATCAAGGGTCAGCTGCCGACGACCAAGCAGCTTAACAATAATCTCGCTATTGCGGAGAAAATATTTGTGGTAATATGGGTGTGGAATCGGCGTCTTTTTTCGGATTGGTATCTAAGACTCTTTTGAAGGGAAATAAGAAGTGAAAACCATGCCGCGAATCATTCTGGTTCTTGCTTTGCTTGTTCTAAGTGCAAACGTAGTTTTTGCCGCCGACATGGTTGATAACCCCGCCTATACAAAATGGGCAAAATTCAAGGTCGGCACTTATGTAAAATACAAGAAAACAGTTGAGGCCGCAGGTATAAACACCGAGTCGGAAATCATCAAGACGCTTGTAGAAGTCTCTCCGTCAAAAGTTGTCGTCGAAACAGTCGAGAACATTATCGTTTCAGGTAAAGTTGTTGCTGATTCCAAAACCATATTTGATTGCCCTGCGCAGATCAAGAAGATTGTTGCCACGGTCGGCATAGAGCAGAAGGTCACTCCTGTAGCCAAGCCCCAAAAAGGTGAGGAAGAAATTGAAGTAGCGGGTGTAATGATCAAGTGCAAAACGATGAAAGTTTCGATGGAAAATGACGGAGTTAACGATGGTTTTATTACCTGGACAAATGAGGACATACCTGAATTTCTTGTGAAATCCGAATCCACCATGAGTAAACCCACGGTGATCCGGACAGTAATGGTCCTCATTGAAAAGAACATCAAATAAGAGAAATTTTTCGAATTGCCCTTCTTTTGTGCTAAGCGTGAGGAGTAAAATATGAAACGGACTATTAGTCGGCTGTTTTTGGGTCTGTTTTTTTGGTTGACTATCTCAGCGTGTTTTGCTCAGCCGGCCTATAACGTATCTATTTCTCCCAACCCATGTCATATTTCGATAGTACATGACCTCATACCTGGGTCACCGACATACGACAGTTACATTGGAATTGGAAAACCTCTTTCCATCCAAGTGACGACAACCGAACCACGGGTATTCTGTATAACCAACCAAGTATTGTTCCCAAACAAACAAACCCTGCTTGGGTTCTATCAGTATGATGGGGCGACAACTGACAACCACGAGCAGGATCCACCGCTCAGTTCACAGCTCCAAATTCCAATATCTCAATTTGCGGTACGTGGGTTAAATTGTGCGCCCAACACTCCCTATGGCCTAGTTCATGTGGCTCTTTGGTATTGGGGACCTGGATGGTCAGACCCTCCAGCTTACAAAGTCGAGAGTGACGTCAGTTTAAATGTTTACGTAGATTCTATTACTACTCGCACTTCAACTAATACGAGTACAAATACGGGTACCGGCACAGGGACTGGGACCGGAACAAATACAGGAACAGGCACGGGTACTGGCACAGGTTCAAACACTAATACCGGTACTGGAACCACAACCGGCACCAATACTTCACAAAATGGTCTTGGAAACCCGGACAATAATTCGAAAGGGAATGCAATCCAGGGTATTATTGAAGATCCTGTGAATCCCCACTCCGGTGAATACTATTGCCCAGAAAGCGATTTGACTCTCACCTCACAGCATCCACTCACCGTTTCGCGTAATTACAACTCCCTCGACACTGAGGCATCTTTGTTTGGGATTGGCTGGTCGAGCCTCTTTTCCATACATCTCGTAATTTCTTCGGATGGAGTCGTTTTTATTAGCGATACTGGTGCACGAACAGTATTTCAACGCGCCAACGGAAAGTATACCCCACCTCTTGCTTCCACCTTGCAATTATCGAAAAATCCAACGAATGGTACATGGCTGGTCTACGATCACCAAAAAGAACATTGGTCTTTTGATGCATCAGGAAAAATCCTTTCAATCGGTGCTGCGTCGACTACCGCATTCATAACGTATCAATACGGCCAAACCGGAGTTCTCAATAGCGTTTCGAATGCCGCTGGTCAAAAATTGTATTTTACCTATAATGACCATCATCGCATAACCGGCATCACAGATTCCGCCGGGCGGCGCCTTGTTTACGCATACGATACGCAAGACCACCTTGTTTCTTATACCGATGCTCTCGGTCGCATTACCAGTTACAAATATGATAATAAGGGCTATCTCAGTCACATCATTCGTCCCGGCAATAGAGAGACGATGGTTGAATACGCCGGTGGCCGTGTAGTTTCTGTCGTCCGGCCTAATGGGGCAAAATACGGATTCACTTGGGCGACGAGCACCAGACAATTACAGGTCGCTGACCCGATTGGTATCGTCTCAACATACAAGCTTGGCTCGGCTGGACAGCTTCTCGCTTTGAACATGTCAGGTCCTGGCTCGTTGGAAAGCCATCAAACAAATATTTGTTCCGGTGCTTTCCTTCTGTCTAAAACCGATTCACTCGGAAATGTCTTCCGCTATGGATATGACACTGCAAATTATATTGCGACAATCACCGATCCTTTAGGAGCGGTTACTTCAAATGTTTGGAATCATGGCCTCGGAGAGATCGCAAAAACGGTAGACTCGCTTGGCCGTGCATGGAACTACCAGTGGGATTCGAGAGGGAACCTTCTCGCATTGTCTGATCCTGCTAAAAACAAGACCCAATTTCAATATGACAAATTCGATAATCTGACCTCTCGCACGGACCCGAAGGGACGAACGACTCGTTATGTGTATGACCCGACAGGCAGTTTTCTTATACAAAAAAAAGATCCGCTTGGCGGGGTTTCGAGCTTTACGTATGATACTCGCGGCAACTGCATAACCGCTGGTGATCCGTTGGGGCGTGTCACCCGCTATGAATATGACAAGCTGGATCGACTTACGCGACTGACCAAGCCCGATGGTTGGTGTGTTACGGTTGAATACAATGCTGCCGGGGATATTTCGGTGTGTCGTGACCCACTTGGACGCACCGTTAAAGAATCGCATGATGCGGAAGGTTTGCTGCTGTCGATGACGCTTCCAGATGGAAGCATTACCCGCTACACGTATGATGCTTCAGGAAACAAACTTAGCGAAATCGATGCGTTGAAGCGAGTTACGAAATATACATACGACGGTCTAGGCCGTTTGTCTTTGGTTGCGTACCCAGATAAAACGACTACGGTATTTAAGCATGATCTGCTTAGTCGGATTACTGCAATACACGATGAACTCGGCAAGGTTACCCGCTACGAATATGATCCGCTAGGCCGTCTGCAGGCAACAGTTGACCCGCATGGCAAACGTTGGACGTCGAAATTCGATGCCGCCGGGCATCGAATAAGCAACCGTGATCCGCTTGGCCGCGTTACAGGCTATTCGTATGATGCACTCGATCGTTTAATAGCACTGACTCGTCCTGACGGAGTCACTGTTCGAAACTCATACGATACTGTTGGTAATCTCGTTTCTACTACAGATGCTTTTGGCCATGTATGGTCATTGACGTATGACGCTCTCAACCGTCATGTAAAGACTTTGCGCCCTGATGGCGCAAGTTTCACATGGAGATATGACGCTGGAAGCAGATTGATTTCCAAAACAAATTCTCTTGGTCACACGACGCGATATTCGTATGATCTTGGCAATCGCATCAAAACGATGACTGATTCCCTGGGGCATAATTGGCAATACAAATATGACACGGCCGGGAGACTCGTTGCACAGGTTAACCCAGTCGGTGCTGTCAGTACGATAAGTTACGATATGATGAACCGGGTTATTTCTGAATCTGATCCATTGAAGAATTCGATGCACTTTGAATATGATGCCGTTGGTCGTCAAACTGCGCGAACAGATCAACTTGGCCATCGATCGCGTGTTTCGTATGATTTGCGTGATCGATTAACCAGTGAAATCGATCCGGAAGGTCGTATAACTGGTTATGCATACGACGCTGCCGGTCATCGAATCAGGCACACTGACGGTGCAGGTCGCATCTGGAAATGGGAGTTCGATGCACTAGGCCAAGTGCTTTCCACAACCGACCCAAAGGGTAATACTGTTCATCAGACTTACGATGCGGTTGGTAATCGGATTAGATGGACAAACGCTCGTAATAAGGCTATTGAATACAAATTCGATGCACTTGATCGTCAAACGAGAATTGATTATCCAGATAAAACAATTGCAACGTTCTCATATGACCTCGAAGGCCGCGAATTATCGAGAAGCGGTCCAACCGGAGTAGTCAAGAAAACCTACGATTCCATCGGTAATATGACAACTGAAACCATCGGACCTTGGGGCAAGAAGTGGAAGTATAGTTTCGACCTGGGTGGAAATCGACTTCAAGCCGTTGACCCTGAAGGGCAAGTTATAAAATATCGTTTTGATGCGCTTGGTCGAATGGTGGAAATTGATCCGCCTGCAAAAGACGATTCAATAAAGCTATCATTCGATGCTGCCGGACGGCTCATTACCGAAAACAGGCCAGGCGTAAAGACGACCAACACGTTCGATTTAGCGGGAAGACTTTTGCAGCTAAAGCATGAGCGCGTTCAAGGAAAAGATAAAATCGTTGCTTCAAGAAAATATGTCTATTCCGCAGTCGGTAACAGACTTTCTGTGACCGCTGAAAACGGCGAAATCACCAAGTATATTTACAACAATTCCGACTGGCTCACGAAAACCGTTTATCCCGATGGCCAACAGGTTTCCTATAGCTATAATGGTGTGGGCGATCGTTTAATCGAGAAGATCGACACACCAACCATTGTGGGGAGCGGCAAAAATGCACATCCTGCCACGAAAACAGTTACCTTGAATTATGGTTATGATGCATGTGGAAGGATGATTTCGAGGGCTTCGGATACGTTTGTTTTCGATCCGGACGGCAACCTTGTAAAAAGTATTGAGAATGGCGAAACCACGAACAACACTTGGTCGGCGGATAACCGTTTGATTCAAGTTACGAAAAAAAAGATCACCGAGTCATATGCCTATGCGCCGGAATCCTGGAAGAGAATTACGCGAAAAATCGGTGGTGAAACCTTTGTCAGCATATTCGATGGTGACGATGAAAGCCACGAGTACAAATCGGAAAAATCTAAGCTCAAGCTGATTCGTGAATTCATTGGCGGGCCTGGGACCGATGATCAGGAAATAACGAAATTTCACGGTCGGACCTTGGAGATGCTCAAGGATGGGCTTGGAAGCACGATCGCTTCAACGAACAAGGGCGGAAAGACGGTCACAAAGATAGGATACGATGCCTTTG
Organism: uncultured Desulfonema sp.; assembly: GCA_964452445.1. Classification (GTDB taxonomy): domain Bacteria; phylum Desulfobacterota; class Desulfobacteria; order Desulfobacterales; family RPRI01; genus RPRI01. Next base: position 8,298 of record CAYVMK010000008.1, read on the forward strand.
GCAATTTCCGATGGCCGGATAAACCAGGCCAAGGCGTGGCACCATGTAGAGAAGACGAACTCGACAGTTATCTCGACAGGCTCGAAGGCACGCAAACACTAGAAAATACCGGGTTTGATCCGTTTTGGCTGGGTCGGCATCATGCCAAAGTCATGACCCCGTATTTGTACACCGGGGCACGGTTCGACACCTTCACCGGAAACTTCAACCTGCGCTTCAGAAATTATAATCCGAGACACGGAAGATTTTTGAGCTCTGACCCGATAGGATTCCTCGGTGGTCCAAATCGGTTTGGATACTGTCGTAACAACCCGCTACGTTGGACGGATCGCTGGGGACTTTGCCATGATGCAAAGTTGGGGCAAGATTACTCTCCTTTACTTCCAGGGGATTCAATAGGCCGATATAATCAAAACCCGGTCCAAGACATACCGAATGATCTTGGCGCTCTGTACAATCCCACCCATCTCTATTCAAGTGATTTTGTAAAATCCCCGGTTGGACAAATTGCCCAAACCGCCGGAACGGCAATTGTTTTTGAATTTGCCGGGCTCGGTATTGGGGCAATTAGCGAAGGGTCTGTTGCTGTCAGTCAGGAGTTGTCAATCCCTGGAGCCACAAATTCAAATCTTAAGAATCTCGTAAATGATCTATATAAAGGGGCTAAGGGGCCAAATCCGATAGGAACAGGGAATACTGCTGATGCAATTCGCAACGAACTGCTTACAGGCCTACCTACGCATGGAAAATTCCATTCTCAAAAGGGACAGGAATATATCAATGCTTTGAGCAATTGGTTGAAACGAAATCCCAATGCCTCTTATTATGACCGCCTTATTGCGGAGAGCCTTAAACGTGATCTGCAAAGTGCTATAAATGGGAATTGATTGAATGACTAATAATGAATCATTTGTAAAGGAACTGTTGCGAAAAGTGCCTGAACTTGAAAATACATATGAACAACACATGGCAAACAACGATTCGCTGTTGCCGCATGTTTTAATGGGTGATGTGACAAGGTTTGTTTTGGCAGGTGCGGAACATACTCAAAAGCAGAAATCAATAGCTAGATTGTTGGAATACTTTGAAATAGCCTTACAGAGCGGTTCTGACGAGGTAAAAGAACTAATCGTTGTCTCATTTGTAGAAAATTTGATTGGTGAAGATAGGGTAGTGGCTGTAATCAAGCCTTTTTTGGGGAAACACTTAAGTGAGGCGATTATAAACACTTGCAATACATCCCCTGCTTGATTTCTTCGAAAAAATAACGAATAACCATAGACCAAGCAACTTGTACTGCATAAGCCAATAAATCTCCACGCAAGAAATTGCGGGGTGTGTGTTTTCGACGGGAGCCCCCGTAGCGTAAGCGGTGGGGGCGGCGGGGAGGGATGCACCGGGAAGCCTGGGATGAACCGGAAAGTTTGATTCCACCACGAAGACTCTGGACGGTCGGTCACGCGTGAGCGTGACGGGGTGGGGCTTGGCGTAGAGGGTAGTTTGCATAGCGTTCTGTTATGTAAAGCCGACCCTGCCGGGCTCACGGCAGGCGGAGGCCGAGGGCGGGGTGTGACAAGGGAAGCGTCTGATAATCGAGATTATCAGATGGCGACGCCGCAAGATTCGTGACGGGCCGCGCCACTGCGCGGACGGGCGCGAGTCTTGCACAGCGGAGCGGACTGCCCGGTGCCCGGAGGGCATGACACGCCCCGACCGAAGCTAGCCACGGAGACAAGCCCCACCCCTGCGCCGTGAGGCGCACGATCCGGACGAACGGAAGGCTTGAAAGCAAGTCCCGGACAACCCTGGGCGGGGGGGAATCCAAATAAAAAAGCGCGGCTGGGTCGGGCTCCCGATCCCCCGCGCCACTGTTGCGTTTAGGGCTAATTGCCGCTTTTTCGTCCAAAGTCCCGGCGATGACGCAGGATGACAATCGCAGCGCTACCGCTTTTTCTTTTTTACACCTGGTTTCCGATGATTTCTCCCAGAAGCCGAACTATCAAGTCTTGTTTTGGTAGAGGAAGCTGTGCGGCTTTCTCGAAAAGGCGTTCCAGCTTGGATTTTGGCCCGCGTTTTCGAGGTTTTTCCTCACCCAAACCAAGAATTTCTTCCGGGGTTACCCCAAACAATTTAGCAAGTGGTTGGACCAAACTTTGAGGCACTTGCCGTGCTTCACGTTCATAAAATGACACGGTCCGTTGAGGGATTCCAAGCTCTTTTGCGACTTCCGTCTGCGTAAGTCCAGCGGCCTTACGCAGACCGGTCAAGCGTTTCCCGTGTTCCGTAACATTTTCTTTCGGTGTTCTTTCAGTCATGGAGCCATTATAGAACCAGTTTTCAGAGAACATCTTTTTCCTCTAAATAAAAGATTGCTTCGTAGCAGTTTTTCTGCTAGATATTATAGCATAATAACCCAACGAAAACTTAGTGAATAAAATGCTTGACAGCATTCTCAGGAGGTTTCTGCATGGCCCGAGTTCCCCCCGATGAATTAGAGCGGCTAAAGAGAGATGTTTCCATTCAAAGACTGGCTGAGGCACGAGGTATCAAGCTTCGTGCCCACGGCAAAGACCTTCTGGGCCTGTGTCCTTTTCATCCGGACACATCGCCAAGTCTGGTCATCAGTCCGGAAAAGAACCTTTGGAACTGCCTGGGTGCCTGCGGCAAGGGCGGAACGGTCATCGATTGGGTGATGAAAGCGGAGGGCGTGAGCTTCCGTCATGCCGTGGAAATCTTGCGGGATGGGGCGATTCCCCAGGGGCCCCTTTCCGGTAAGATCACGAAAAAGGCCTCCACTCCGAAGCTTGCAAGCCCGGTTTCCTTGAACGCCGAAGACCGGGAACTTATGCGGCAGGTCATCGGTTACTACCATGACACCCTGAAGAAAAGCCCGGAAGGGCTTTCCTATCTTGAGAAGAGAGGTTTAATCAATTCTGAAATGATCGATCATTTCAAGATCGGTTATTCAAATCGCACTTTGGGCCTTCGCCTTCCAGAGAGCAACCGCAAAGACGGCGCGGCGATCCGCGAGCAACTCCAAAAAATCGGCATCTACCGTGACACCGGCCGGGAACATTTTGCCGGTTCCATCGTGTTTCCGGTCTGCGATGAAAACGGGGACGTGACCGAAGTCTACGGCCGGAAAACCTGCGACCGCCTTACTGCGGGCCTTTCCTATCACATGTATCTTCCCGGGCCTCACAAGGGTGTTTTCAACCTCCCGGCCCTGAAAGCCTCGAAAGATATCATCCTCTGTGAGGCAATCATCGACGCATTAACCTTTTGGTGCGCCGGTCTCCGTAATGTCACCGCGTCCTACGGGGTGAACGGCTTCACGCCGGATCACCTGGAAGCCTTCAAAAAATACGGCGTGGAACGGGTTTTCATCGCATACGATCGGGACCAGGCTGGGGACAATGCCGCAAAGAAGCTTGCGGAAACGCTCGTAGCCGAAGGCTTCGAGTGTTTCCGGATTCTCTTTCCCCGAGACATGGATGCGAACGAATACGCTATGAAGACACAACCCGCTTCAAAGTCCCTGGATCTCGTTTTCCGTAGTGCAACCTGGATCGGAAAAGGAAAACGGGAGTTTGTACAAGTTCCTGAAATTCAGGAAGAACCAAAAGCGGCAACTAAAGAGGAAAAAGTCTCTGGAGAACCACCAAAGCTGGAAACGCTTTCCCAGCCCTCGAAAGCAACGGAAGAGATTTTCCCTTTAGAAGCCCAGAAGCCACCTGCGGAACCACCCAAGCCGGAACCGGCGCGGAATGCGCCGGTATCCAAGTCCCTCGAAGCGATTACGGAAATCAAGGGAGAGGAAATCATCATCACGCTTGATGACCGTCGCTGGCGGGTTCGAGGCTTAGCCAAAAGCATGAGCTATGATCAACTCAAGGTAAACATCCTCGTTTCCAGAGGGGAAGTTTTTTTCGTCGATACCTTCGACCTTTACTCGGCCCGCTCCAGGACCGTGTTTTTGAAGCAGGCTTCTGAAGAACTGCGGCTAAAGGAAGATGTTATCAGGCTGGACCTCGGAAAAGTCCTTTTGAAGCTTGAAGAGTTTCAAGACCAGCAAATCAAGAAAACCCTTGAACCAAAAGAAAAAGAAGTCGTTTTAACTCCGGAAGAACGAAAGCAGGCAATGGAGCTGCTTACAGACCCCAAGCTTTTTACTAGAATTCTCGAAGACTTTGATAAATGTGGCACCGTGGGCGAGGAAACCAACAAGCTTGTAGGCTATCTTTCTGCTGTTTCCCGGAAGCTTGAAAACCCGCTGGCGGTCATCATTCAATCGTCATCTGCGGCGGGGAAAACCTCTCTCATGGAAGCGGTCCTCGCTTTCATGCCCGAGGAAGAGCGGGTGAAGTATTCCGCGATGACTGGCCAATCCCTCTTTTACATGGGGGAAACCAGCCTTAAACACAAAATATTGGCCATCGTCGAAGAAGAGGGCGCGGAACGCGCTTCCTACGCTATAAAGCTCTTGCAAAGCGAAGGGGAATTAACCATAGCTTCGACCGGGAAAGACCCTTCTTCCGGAAAGCTCGTCACCCACGAATACCACGTCGAAGGCCCTGTAATGATCTTCGTTACCACCACCAATATCGACATTGATCTGGAATTGCAAAACCGCTGCATCATGCTCACCGTGGATGAAAGCCGGGAACAAACCCGGGCCATTCATAAACTTCAGCGAACCATGGAAACCCTTGAAGGGCTTTTACAGCTTCGAGAAAGAGACTGGACATACAAACTCCATAGGAACGCTCAGCGGCTTCTAAAGCCGATTCTGGTAGCAAACCCGTATGCGGAACATTTGACCTTTCTCGATGACACCACGAGAACCCGACGGGATCATAAGAAATATCTGTCGATCATTCGCACCATCGCTTTACTGCATCAATACCAGCGGCCACGAAAAACCACGGTGGTGAGAGGAAAGCCGGAGGATTTTATCGAAGTGACGTTTGATGACATCGAACTGGCAAACAAGCTTGCTGATGAAGTTTTAGGCAGGTCTTTAGATGAATTACCTCCTCAAACCAGAAGAATGCTTTTGCTGCTTGAAGAAATGGTATTGGCAGGCTGTGAGCGGCTAAACGTGGCCCGGGAGTATTTCCGGTTCACACAAAGAGAGGTTCGGGAGCATACCAGCTTCGGGAATACCCAAGTAAAAACCCATCTTCAAAGGCTTGAAGAGCTGGAATACGTTATTGCTCATCGTCAGTTACGCGGTCAAACCTTTTCGTATGAGCTGGCCTACGATGGGAAAGGCAAAGATGGAAAGTCCTTTTTTCATGGTCTTCTTGATATCGAAACTCTGAAGAAAAAATATGGATACGATTCAAACCGGTCGGGGCAAAAGTCCGAGCAGTCGGCCTCAAGTCGGCCCCAAGTCATGCACCTGTCGGGGCCAGGTCGGTTTTCAAAACCAAACGCAGACAAAGAACCAATCGACGTTTCCGAGGAAACGTCAGAAAATGTCGAAAAACGCACTAATACGGCTGGTGGCAAGAATACTACGTCATACAATCAAGGTCGTCATACTTGTTCTTTTCCTTTAGCTGCTAAAGAAAAAGGGAATGGAAGCGGGGAGCGGCTGTAATGCCGCGAATTCGGGAAAGAAGAGCGAGACCGAACAAATATCCACCGTGGAACATCGACGACCCGGCCGGGTTCGGCTGTCTGGTCACCCGTTTTTTTGAATGGCTGCGGGTGATGAACTATTCGGAAGAAACCGTGGTGAACCGTGAAAGTAATATCCGCTTGTTTTCGATCTGGGTGGAGCTTCGGGGGGTCACTCAGCCCAGGCAGGTTACCAGGCCGATTCTGGAGAGGTATCAAAGGTATCTTTATCATTACCGCAAGGCGGATGGCCAGCCTCTGAGCGTTCGCGGGCAGTTCAGCCGGGTAAGGCCCCTCCGGGCTTTCTTCAGCTGGCTGGCGAAGCACAATTACATTCTCTCGAATCCCGCCGCCGATCTGGACATGCCCAAATCCCCGAAATTCCTGCCATTACGGGTCTTTACGGCCGCAGAGGTCGAAACCATCATTGCCCTTCCGGATCTGGAAACCCCGAAAGGAATTCGGGATCGTGCCATTCTGGAAACCCTGTATGCAACCGGTATTCGCCGTTCGGAAATGGTGTTTCTGAAAATCGCCGACGTGAATTTCTACCGTAAGCTGATCATGATTATCCAGGGAAAGGGAAAAAAGGATCGAGTGGTGCCGATCGGAGAAAGAGCGTTGGCCTGGATCGAGAAATACCTTCGGGAGGTGCGATCGGAGGTCGCGGTCGGACCTGACGAGGGGTTCCTCTTTCTGAACCACCTGGGTGGTTACTTCACCTCGGACGGATTGAGCAATGTGGTCAGGAATTACGTAATTCAATCAGGGGTTCGGGAAAAGGGATCGTGCCATCTTTTTAGACATACCATGGCAACGCTAATGCTGGAAGGCGGGGCGGATATTCGCTACATTCAGCAGATGCTTGGACATGAGGATTTAAAATCGACGCAAATTTACACCCAGGTTTCCATCGGAAAGCTTCAGGAGGTGTATCAAATCTCGCATCCTGCCGCAAAGCTGACCAGGAAAAAGCAGGATCCGCAAGTGTTTGAAGATGCGGAACAACTGCTGAAAGCCGAGGAAGAAATGTTTGCTTCGCTGATAAAGGAACAGCAGGAAGAGGAAGCGGTAGCGCCGGGCGGGGTGCCCCGACCGTAGCGCGACGAACCATTTTTTGATCCCGTTCGATGCCTGGGGAACTTCGGCGCACGCCCGCCGGCTGCGAGTGAAGAGCGGCAAGACGGCGGGTCGAATCGCTCGGTAAAGCAAAGGCCACGCCAGAAACCGTCATCCGTGCCGGTTTCCGTCATGGCCTTTGCGCCTTCGCTTGCCATCTAATCGTCGATTAGATGGACATCGACCCGCCGCCGCTCTTCACTCTTGCCCCCTTCGGGGGTCCGCTGAACGCGTTTCAGCGGAACCGGCGGGCTGGGTCGGAATCGTTCGCGGCTCTGGTGGCCTAGCGCGGGCGCCGTGGGAGAACCAAAAGCCCGGAGGAATTTCTCAATGTCGCGCTCGAGCTCGAAGCCCGGTTATCGCTTGCAAGGCTCAGGAGGAGAGGAAACCAGCTCTTGTTTTCCCCTCCTCCCGAACCCTCTCACCCCTTCCTTCTCTCAAAGATCCTCTGACAAAGGCGGCTAAGAGGGATTGTACTTTGTACCCTGAAAGACTCTGATAATGCTTATCTGATGAGGTTTTCCCATGACAGACAAAAGCCTTTTACTTCTTTTCTTTAGTCGCCTTTTCCGGTAAAATGGATTCGTGAAAAACAGAAAATTCATCTGTATTCTTTTCTTCCTGACCCTGATTGCATCTACGGTTTTCGGGGCGATGTCCGAAAACTCACGTCAAGGGTTCGAAGAAGGTTTTACCGAACCGCTACCGGCTTCCCCTGCCTCTCTTTCCGCATTCACAACGGGGTTCCTGGCATGGGATATGACAACGAACGTCAAACTTCGTTGTTTTGGCAATTTCCGATGGCCGGATAAACCAGGCCAAGGCGTGGCACCATGTAGAG